>JACPMD010000116.1 GCA_016186235.1 Candidatus Roizmanbacteria bacterium
AAAAGTCAAGATTGATAGGAATTTTGCGTCATTAGCTTTTATATCATTTCTTCCTGTTTTAAACGTTGCATTTTATGTACTCGGTCAAAAAACTACAACGGCATCGATAGGCCAACTCTTGTATTCAGGAACGCCGATTCTGGTTGCGATTTTTTCCTACTCTTTTTTCAAAAAAATCATTTCCCTAAAAAAATGGTTTTTTGTTTTGATAGGTCTTGTTGGCGTAAGCTATGTAATTCTCTCACCTCTTGTTGAAAGACAAACCCTTTATTCAGGCGACCTTCAGGGAAATATTCTTATATCAATAGGAGTGATTTTCTGGTCTATCTACAACGTCTTATCAAAAAAATACCAAGAAAAGTATTCGCCGTTTACCATAACCGCTACATTTATATTTTGTGCCACTGTTATCTTCTTTTTTTTATCTCTACCCGAATTTATGCAAAATAATGAATGGCTGATTGTTCTGAAACCATCGTCAATCTTTGCCATACTCTATCTTGCCATTGGAACAACTCTCATTGGCTATGCCCTCAATCAGTATGCGATCAAATTCGGAGGGCCTTTATTAGCTTCTTTATCTTTCTACCTCCTTCCTGTCTTTGCCTACTTAAGTGCGTTTCTTCTGTTAGGCGAAAGAGTAACTGAGGGATTAATTATAGGTACAATTCTCGTCCTCGTGAGCGTTGCGTTAACTACCTATTCTAAATAAAAATGACTAATTTGTGGTTTTTAATCCAGTGACGGTAAAATTAAAATTGTTAATGTAATTAAAGATGTTTGTCGATGATAAACTGACTAGTTTACTCTCAGATTTTTTCTGGATATTGCAAAAGCTCTTTTTATTGCGACTTTTATTACACCAGTTTTATCCTCTACAACAAATGTCTCGGAATTACTTTTTGTATTGATCAGAGGAGTCTCAAATGTTATTCTTTATTTAGGTCTATCCTGGTGGTTATTAAAAATCTCAAATGACTCTGTATGAACGGCAGAACTTGGATTGACATTTTTAATTCTTTTACCACTTTTCTCATTCTTGTTGCAATTGCGTTTCTTCTACTTTTCATTGCTTTCAGACAGTCTCCGAAGAAGAAGAAATAGCAGTTAATTCAGGATACTGTTGAATATATTCGGCGAAGGCCTGTGCTACATTTATACCTGAAGGAGTACAGTATGCTTTTCTTATTCTGTATTCCCACTCATAAGGCCCTATTTTCTGTAATTCACTAATAATATCAGTTTCTAAAACGAGATCGGTCATTACCTGAAAATTTCTTCCGCAGGATTCCAGTACCTTCAATACCTCTGGATCGATATCTTTTCTGGACTGCCTCAATCGTTCAAATCTTGTTGTCAAATCGATAGGAGACCGTTCAAAGGTCCAGTCGACGTAAGTCAGAATTGCATCAACTATGTTGGGAAAATAATGACCTTCTTCTGCCTGCCCTGCTCTCTGAACCAGCTGGTGAGCATGATCTTCAATCCTAATTAAATCTAAAAAAACAGTCGGTGCTTTATATCTTTCTAGTATATATCTTGCTGTTTCACCTGGACTACCTTCCGGAAGGTTTGCCAGATTGATATTATCTTTTGTTTTTTCATCCCAAGCCCGCCGAGATAAATGATCAACCATCATGAAATCTCTAACGTCACTTGGATCTAAACTGTCGAATTCAGAGAAATCATATCCTGCTTTTTCAAATGCTCTTCTCTGATCTGGTGTTAATTGTTTAAAACGATTAAAAACGTACCAGGCTTGTCTCGCTGTTCCAAGACTGTGACCAAAAATTCCTGGCCAACGTAAAGCATCATCAGCATTCTCGAGACCAAACATTCCCGATCCGTCAACTAGATGAAAAATAGGTCTAACGATTTTATCTGGCTGAAGTCTATCCGTAGCTTCGTTACTTGAAGTTTCAACTCTACCCAGCATATAACAAAGCGAGGGATGATTAACTAAAGCGGCTCTGACATCTGGATGAGTAACCCTAAAATGGTCAATGAATAGATTTACAGGAATTCCGTATTTAAATCGTGTGTCAGGTGTAATCAAATCCTCAAAAGGAATCGCGTTCGCAGCTCTTGTATCAACGCTTGAAGAAGACATACGTTAATTTTATCAAAACTTTTCTCTCTGTCAAATTAGGACAAGATTTTTCGAGTTTGTTAGAATAATCTTATGAGTAACATTGAACCCCAATCAATTGCTCTCACAGTTATAACGTATTATCCAAAATGGTACCTCGGAAAATTGAGGAGTATCAAACATACGGATAAAGTGAGGGGAGACTTGACACTAAAGTTTTTAATCAAAGCCACAAAGTTAAGATATCAAATAGTTGTAGCTGATGGAAAAAGTTCGAAGACCTTTCGTAATATTATTTTACACATTCCCAGACTAGTTATTATCAAGAGAAAGTCTCTGAAACGATCTGTAGCCAAACGACAGGTCATAAAAAAAGCCTCAACACTAGCCAATGTCAAAATTATTATCATCACTGAACCAGAAAAGGTCTCTTTACTTGACTCTCTAGATAAAATTACGAAATCAATTCTCGAAGGTCGAGCGGACGTAGTTATTCCAAGACGAAATATAGTTCTTTTTCAAAAATCGTATCCTTCATACATGCATGAATCCGAAATCGAAGGAAATAAACTTTACAATGAGGTTCTGCGTACTAATAAGATTTTAAAAAAGAAGGATGATTTAGATATGTTTTTTGGACCGTGCGCTTTTGCAAATACGCAGAGGGTCGTTTCTCTTTTTACCAGACCATATCATCTAAAGATTTCAAAATCTGCCTATCTGGACAGTTACTTTTATTCTGATCCTATTTCAGTTCCTATCGATTTTGGAATCGTAATGTCTTTAAAAAAAAGGTTTCGCGTCAAATCTGTAGATATTCC
>JACPMD010000103.1 GCA_016186235.1 Candidatus Roizmanbacteria bacterium
TTCTTTCCTATTTTATCGTTCCCTTCTTTTTATATGGGCAATATAGAAACTTTTCGGTGTGGGATCCGATCTGGAAATTTGACTCGTGGGGTCTGAAGCAGATCGTAATTTGGTTTTTAAATGGCGATCTTTTTGATTTTGGCAGATTGCCTATTCTGACGTACGCTGTGATTTTTGGGCTGTTGAAGGGAATAGGGAAACTTCTTGATGAACGAAGAGACATCTTTCCTTATCTATGCATGCTGTTTCTCGTCTATAGCATTCTCTTTTTAGGAAGAACAACGTTGGGAGGTTTGATTGATCTTATCCCAGGTTTTTCTGAGTATCATCTGCATAGGATCGTTGTGATGGTTCAGTTTGTGGGTTTGTATGTGGGGACATGGTTTGTATACTCGATTATAAAGCAGCTTGATATCATATTTTTCACTTTGAGTGGGTCCCCTGTCCGACGTACGTCGGACGACATCCCAAAAAAGCTCAAAATAGGTATCTTCGCTGCTTTAGTTCTATTAACTCCTTTCCTTCTTTATTACTTCGAAAAGCCGGTTATGAAATACGCGCAAGAGAATAACGATATGATTGTAAAGAGTAATAAAGCTTATCAGATAGACCTTCCTCATTATGGACGAATAAAAGCAAAGCTTAATGCACTTCCTCGGGCGCGACTCTATGTTGGCAAACCTGGAAATTGGGGAAGATTATTTACCGTAGGGCAGACGCCGGTCTATATGGCATTGTCCCAAGATGGATATTCGGTTATCGGCTTTCTTCCTGAAAGCTGGTCGCCTAACTCCGATCCTGAACAGTTTTTTAACGAAAATAACCTCGATTTTTATAAACTTTACAATGTGGGTTACAGCATACTTCCAGATACCGTTACGCCGCCTTCTTTTGCCAAGCTTGTAGTAAAAGAAGGAAAGTATTCTTTGTATAAGATGCCGCTAGAAGGATGGTTTACGGTTGGAAAGAGCACGGTACTTGTGAGATCAAAGAAAACAGACCTTCTGACCATGACGCGCCTTTGGTTCGGTAGCAATTTTTTAAGGGAAGGGAACTACCCAACTATCGAACTCAAAAAGAGTGTCTCAAAAATACCGTCATCCAACTGGGTAGATACCCGCTGGCAGATTCAGATAACAGAGTCAAATAATTACGTCAACTTGAATGATAGAATAGAGAGGAACATTTGGAATGCAGACCCCTTTAATAAGACTCATACGGTTGTACTCCCAACAGGTATACAAAAACTCAGCGAAGAAACGCTTCCAAATGGATACAAAGCTCGCCTCATGATAAAGGAGGAATGCAAAGGCTGCATCCTTATACTCAAACAGTCTTTTCACCCGAACTGGCAGGTGAAAATTAACGGTCAGAGAGTGAATTCTTTTCCCGTTTTCCCGTTTTATATAGGAATTCCTCTGAAAAACCAGGGAAGTATTAACATTGTTGCGACCTACAAAGTGAATCCACTCAAAATAGTTCTCGTTGGAGTTGCTCTTATTGGAGTTGGCGGATATTTTATACGTTTCTTCTTGGCACAAACTAAATGATGTATTATTATTACATTATATGGATATACTCGGTCCCGATGACAAAACAGTCAGAACGCAGATTACCTTGACAGAAAAACTGAAGCAATTGGTGGAGAAAAAAGCCGTAGAGAAAGACATTTCCTTATCCGAATACCTACGACGGGCCGCATTAGTCTCGCTTTTAGTAGAGGGAGACGAACGAGAAGAGCTTAAGAGGCTCGCTGACATGGTAATCGGTTCTGTCTCTTCCAAAAAGAATCCTCACTGGAAAAATAAAAGAGCGGTTAAAAAATGGGTGAGAGACTTGCGATCGGAATGGGAGTAAAACAGATTTTACCAGATACGAACGTGTTAATTCTCGGCCTTAAAGAAGAAGAGCCCTATGGTACATTCCTGCGAAAAGGCATCGTCGAAAAAAATACCTCGGCCGAGGGAGAAAATTAGCCCTTCCTGACTGTTTCATCGCCGCTACCTGCAAAATCTACAACCTTATCCTGGTCACATTTGACAAGAGAGACTTTCCGATGGAAGACGTCGATATAGTTGAGAATATTTGAAGTGATATTCTTTTAGTCTTGTGCTGCTTCTATCTGAATCGGAGCACATTTTGCATTTGCTAAGAAATAATCTTGTTCATCTTTTCCTGCACCTTTTAGGAACTGAACTTCAGCTTCTCCAAAATAGGAAAGAGAGGTTAAACCCTGACATACAATTCCCAAAGATGTTTCCGCCATCTTTGGATATCCTGGGTTGTCATCATGCCAAATTTTATCCTGCTCAATTTTTGTACCTTTGTAAAATGGGCAATTGATACATAACCTTGATTTAAGCTCTTCTAATTCGGTAGGTTTGAGATTTATTGCAGGCGCTTTGTAAATCGATAGGTAACTGTAAAGAGGTAAAATAAACAGAAATTTGAGTCCTAGCTCTATTCTACTTATCAAATGTCTATTTTACTTCTTTATCTTCTTCTTGTCAATGGATCGGATTTTACAGTCACAACAGTCAGTTTAGAACACTAACCTACCTAAAGTAAGAAAACAAATCCTGCATTTCTGGGAGATAGCTCTGGACTCAAATCTGTGTTCCGGTACTTGAAACCGGACATTTATGACATTATTCTGCTTCGGGTGAGGCTTCTTCAGGAAGTTCGAGCTTCGGCTCTAATGTAGCAGCCGGCGGAGAAGGGAGGCTGAGCTTTTGGGGTGTTAATTCTTCTTCCGGAGTTGCTTCCGTCTCACTTTGAGGTAACTTTTTTTCGAATTCAGCCAGATCTTTTTTAGCTCTTTCAAAATCTGCTTTGTCAGTTTGGAGGTCGAGATTTGTCAAAGCGGTTTGCATTTCTCGATAGGCTCTTTGATAGTCGCCCTTACTGTACAAAGCCCAGGCAAGGTTGTAATGTGCATTGATGATCGCCCGCTGGTAAGCAGAAATCGCCCAGGTATCGGCTCCTTGCGCAAGATTCATAAGATTGCGATAGACTATTCCCAAATTTTCCCAGTTACTCGCTTTCTGTTCGTTTAAACCAACTGCCGCTTTTGCTTCCAAAATCGCCGCTTGAATAGCCTGAGCCATAGTTTCACGATCTTGGGCTGAGGGTTGCTGGTCTGGATTATTTTTCGTTATTCTTGAGGCTACGTTGTTGGCGATTAGAAGATTGGTTTGAGAGAAGTTAATGCGGAAACGTTCAATAAAGGGGTTAGTAAGAATTGTCCTTCTTTGAAAGTCATAGAGCTTTCTGCCATCATTTGTGGCGAGTGCGTCAACGGCTTGTTTAAAGTAAAATTCAGCCAGATACGCGCGTGAGGCAAGATAGAAGAATATTAAAATTGAAGCGGCAAGGACGATAATGATGCTAAAATAGGCAGCCTTCCAGTTAGGAATGTCGCTTCGAGCAAAGTTAATTTGGAATACATTCCAACCTCCTTTTTTGGGATTTTCATCGATCATGGAGAAGGCGATGAAAAAAAGAAAGAATAAAGGAAGCGATGGAGGGAAAAAAATGAGGGCGACTATGAGATAAGTCACAGGAATAAGAGTAAATTTTTCAATAAGAAACGATTCTCGCAACAGTGAAATAACCAAAAGGAGGAAGCTTATCAAGCCCAAGATTCCTGCCGTTGTGAAGATATGGAGCAGAGCTGAATGACTTACATCGAACGAGTGGATTTGCCAGAGGCTCGATTGGTTGTAGAGGAGGTCCTTCACCTTGGTGAAAACAGTGGCAAAATTATCTATCCCTGCGCCAAAAAGAGCAGACAGAGGATTTTTAAGAATTTCTACAGAAGCATACCAGCTCAATCGGTAGGGAGGGAGTTGGTTCGACGCACCTCTATAGAGAGAGATTGCTGCAAGAATTAAAGCTACGGCGATGAAGGCAAAAGGGATAAGCGTTATCTTTAATACATCTCTAAATTCCTGTTTCGAATAGGAGCGTTCGTGACGTTTGATAAGAAGAGCTTGGGTAAAGTAGGCAGATATGAAAAAACCAAGAAACAAGGCAAGGTCAAGGGTTAATCCCAATGGGTTAAAGTTGGGATTTTTTAAATATTGAAGCTGAGTCGGTAAATTCAGTTTTTGCAATGGCTGAAAAAAGAACACTATCGAAATGATCGCCAAAATGACAGCGGATACTGAGAGCAGTTTAAATACGACAAGGTGGCTGCGTCGTAGGTAATAAGAAATAATCGCAAGAACAGCAATAGAGACCAAGCCGAAGCTAGGATTTAATAAGGCCTGAATTTTGTTCGGGGAGCTGATGATGGTTGAGAGAGCAACAGCGAGTAAAAAGAGGAGAACAAACCCGTCGAGCGGTTTCAGGCTGAAGACAATCTTCTTTTCAATAAAAAATTGGACAAGCGAGACAACAAAGAGAAGCATTGTGCTAAGAAGAAGAAGGTAAAGTTTATTCGTAACAAAAAACTCCTGGGTTATTGGAAGAAAGAAGAGAGGAA
>JACPMD010000104.1 GCA_016186235.1 Candidatus Roizmanbacteria bacterium
GCGATATCGGATTACTTGTGCAGAAACTACATTTCCCGCTTGAGAAAAGTGTTGTTTCAAATCCTCATCGCTTACTTCGTAGAGAAGATTTCCTACATAGAGTTTCTTATTCATCTATAATCACCTTCCTCGCATTTTGGGTAACTACTAATGCAGATAAATCACGATGGATAGGTCCAAACGTAGTAAAAAGAAGACTAGCTAGGTTAAAAAAAATCAAAAAATCAGACACTACTTAATCAAGTTAACTAACCAATAATAAATTTTATCATCTGATTTTGTGAATGCAATATCTTTATTTTTCGTATGCATCACGTGTTACTTCTATTAACTCAAGACCACATTTTTCATGAATGGTTTCTATTCGTCCAGGCTTAGGAGCATTACAAAATAAAGGATTATGATGTTTGCGGATAAATCCCTCAGTTGGAAGAGTCTTTGCTGTTGCTCCGCATGCTGTACATTGATGATAAGTATTTCTAATTACTTGACAAGTAGTAATATGAGGTCTATCAGGTTTTTTTACTGTTACTTGAAAAGATTTATGCACAGGGCAAACATACTTTGTAGGAGGTTTGAATCGTTCTTGTGATTGCGGTCGTTCATGCATGGTAAGAAGAGCCATTATAGCAGAGAAAGCCTGTTAGATCAATCTATGCATAAGCTCCCAATACCCTTAAAGCATTCATCACTGCTGGAACACCCATGGTCCCCACGGTCCATCCTACAAGCGAATAACGTGGATCTGGAGTATTTCTTAACAAGTGTCTCACCGCGAATCTCTGAAAACCATAATAAATAATTGATAGAGCAAGATACGATGCAACATTTTCTCCTGTCTGTGCATCAATTCTAAAAGGTTCCTACAATAATCTGAAGAATCAGCCGAGCCCCATTTTCTGCCGTACCTCTCTCACCGTTTGCGAAGCGATGGCTCGAGCTTTTCCTGCGCCTTCTTTGATGACCTTATCGACATAGACCTTATCTGACTCTAGTTGTTTTCTTTTCTTTTGCAAAGGCTCAAGCTCTTTGTAAATTGCTTCGGTAAGGGCGTCTTTTAAGGTGATAAATTGAAGCGTGCCTTTTTCGTATTCATTTTTATATTTTTCGACTTCGCTCGAAATATATAACTCAGCAAACGTAAAAAGAGCTTTTATGCCTAGACTCATTTCTCCACCAGACTCAGTCGCGGTTGGAATCGATCTTACCTTCTTCCGAATTTCATCGAGAGAATCGGTTAAGTTAATATAACTACCCTCCACTGACTTGCTCATCTTTCCCTCACCCTTGAGGGACGGAATATATTCTCCTTTCGTTGCAAAACGAACCGGCTCGGGAAAATCGGTGCCGTATAACTGATTCATCTTTCTTGCGATTTCTCTCGTCACTTCAAGATGAGGCTCCTGATCAATCCCGACGGGAACAAATCCGGCTTTATAAACCAAAATATCAGCGGCCATTAAAATCGGATAATTCAGAAGAGCCATCGTAGTATTTTTGGGATACTGTCTCACTTTTTCCTTAAACGTCGGTAAATGTTGCATGCGCGCGATCGTCGTAATAGAGGAAAAATAAAATGCGAGCTCCATATGTTCGTTCACTTCAGCTTGCTGAAAAATGACGCTCTTTTTTGGATCAAGCCCTGCGGCAAGATAATCTATTATTACTTCGCGTCTATTTTTTCGCAGTTCCTCGACTTTAAATGGTGTCGTTATAGTATGAACATCAGCGACCATATAAAGCGTTTCATACTCTGAATTATTCTGAAGCTCAAGCATGCCTTTTACGGCACCCAGGTAATTCCCAAGATGTAATCTTCCCGTTGCCCGAATTCCTGATAAAACCCTTTTTTTCATATTGACTTTTTAAGAATATACTTTATAATGATTTTAATCACGAGGGAGGGAAGCTTTAAGGTTTCGTCCTTACAGCAACACTCCCATTTTTTTTACCCAACTTTTCTCTCATGTTATTTAAAAAAAGTATATCTTTCTTAAACGGAAGTAAGAGTTGTGAATATTTTCTTTGATTAGGGATAATCAATCGTTCTAATTTATTCTTTAATTTAAGATAGTTTACCAAACAATAGAAATCTCCATCGCCCGTTATGATAATCGCTTTATCATAACGTATGTATTCAATCATGCTCTGTAACACCAGCTCTGCATCCACATTTCCTTTTATTTTATGTACCTTTTTAAAGTGACTCTCTACAACTGGTTTGAAAACTAAAGTATAATCACATCTTTTTAGAAATTGGTATAATTTCTTGTTTTTTGGAATAAACCCAATAAATAAAAAGGCTTTTACAACGTTAAATTTGTCCTTCAAGTATATTCGGAACCTCTGAAAATCTAACCTCCACCCTTGATCTCTAATTCCTAAGTTGAGATTTTGACTGTCAATGAAGGCGTAAATAATTTGTTTTTTCGTTTTTTTCATTCGGTTAGCTTATCTTATCAAACTTTTAATTACTTTGGTTTAAACTTTGGCCTGTCGCGAGCCGAATCAAATAAGGTAATAGGAGCTAGGTTATCTTGTTTCCTTGCGCTTTCACATCCTCTATCTCCCGGCATTGTGGTTGCGCAAATTTCTGGCCTTCGTGGATCTTTATATACAGAACACAGTCCCAGTACTAATAATCCACACGCGCCATTCATGATATAGGTTTTCTTACCGTCAGGATGTTCTACAAATGTCCCACCACCATATAAACCGTAACCCGCAAACATTGGATCCCGTTCAAGTTCTGTTCCAGCACTTTCGAGAAACTCTCGCTCTTTGTCTGTTAACCGTATACGCACATCATGACAGCAGGATGAGCATTGATTTTTCAAACACGGATTTGTTTCTTTTCTACCCATACATAAAAAAACCCTCCTTTCGGAGGGTTGAAAAATACGAAAAATGACTTTTAACCAAACGGATAACTCACCCTCCATAAGAAGGAAGACCAATATTCATACCAAGAATATATAATCAACGAATTAACCATGGTATCTATCAGATTTGTAATAGAGATGTAATAGTTTCTTTGCGAGAATTTTCAGTGAATCGTAGGTTGGAACTTTGAATCTTTTTGGGAAAATAAGGGGTAACTCTGTACAGCCAAGAACAATAGACTGTGCCCCTCTATCAAGCAAGGAATCTGAAATGCTGATTAGTCTTAAAGCGTCATCTGTGCTTCTTTGTCCTCCTATCACATTCCGAATGATCGCATCTACTATTTTGGTTTGACTATTGTCAGGAACGAATACCTCAATGTTTTCTCTCTCAAACTTAGATTGATAAAGACGGGATTGCAAGGTTAAAGGACTCGCAAGGAGACCAACCTTTAGCCTTTTTTTCTTCTTTATTAGGAATACCACCTCATCAATCATGGAAATGATAGGTATTTCAGAATCATTTTCAAAGTCCTCAATAAATAGATGGACAGTATTGCAGGCAAAAGAAAAACACATAGGATTAAAGATGCTCAATTTATTCATTCTTTGTTTTATCATCGTTACGAGAGCTCTTTTGTGAATTCTTCCGCCAATAAAATCAGGGACGGGAATCGAATCCACCAGTATCTCAGGAAACTCGTCTGCATCTCTTGCTCCAAATTCCTCTGAGGCTAATCGGATTAAGAGATCATACATTGCAACACTTGCCTGAGGCCCCATTCCGCCAAAAACAACAATCGGTCGTTTTTCTTTATTTTTTGCCATAAAAAAACCCTCCTTTCGGAGGGGGTATAAATCTTAATCTTTATATTTTAATCAAAACAATTACCACCCTCCGTGTTGAGGTTTGTCCCATGATACCAAGCCGGATGAGTGATAATGAAAGACATGATTTAAGTATACCATCAATTGTAATATTTGCAATTGAAAATTTTTATTTTACAATTAGGATTATTTTGTCTAAATAACCACAATATGGTTTTGGAACTCGGAAAAAGATTATCTCAAAGGCTTTTAGAAAGAATCACTCATTCTCATGCAGGTCGATTCACTCAGATCATCAGTTACGGAAACAGATTAATCGATGGTCTCGTTCCAATTATCCCATCATATAGAGAAGATGCGTTTCTGAGAAAAAATTTCGGGAGAGGTTTAATTGTATATGATACCGGTCAGGCAGTCTGCGTTGTTCGTTTTAACCCCAACTTAGGGTCAGCCGGAATTCAAGTCATTTCGAATAACTTAATTTTTAACGGCCAAGAATCATTACGTGACAATGGAGAATATCAACAAACAAACCTCCCAGCTGACGGAATACTCTATATGAGTCCTTCTTCCCTCTATCATAAAGCTATGTGTCTTTTCATAGGGTCATTGAATAAAAACAGTCTCACTGTTCATGTAAATTTCAATCCACAGCCTAGACCTACACACATTGATTTTGACCAATCTGCTACAATCACCCTATGACTACAGAGGAACGAATGAAGTTAATTAAACAAGTTGGTGAAGAAATCGTTCAGGAAGACGAGCTGGTAAAACTTCTCGACTCGGGTGAACAACTTATCGCCTATGATGGTTTTGAGCCTTCAGGGCAGATTCATATCGCCCAAGGAATTCTTCGAGCGATCAACGTCAATAAAATGACTCAAGCAGGGGTTAAATTTCGTATGTGGGTAGCAGACTGGCACGCTTTGGCAAACAATAAACTCGGCGGTGACCTTGAAAAGATTAAAACCACCGGAAAGTATTTTATCGAGGTTTGGAGAGCTTCGGGAATGGATCTTTCTAAAGTAGAGTTTATGTGGGCGTCGGATATGGTAAAGAATCCAGACTATTGGAAATTGGTTATTCAGGTTGGGAAAACCAACGCCTTGAGGCGGTTTATAAGGACGGCCGAGATGATGGGGCGTGACGAATCGCTCGATAATCTAACCGGGGCCAACATCATCTATTCGTGCATGCAGGTTACAGACATCTTCATGCTCAACGCTAGAATTACCCAGCTTGGCATGGATCAGCGAAAACTTAATATGCTGGCCAGGGAAATTGGTCCTCTGTTAGGCTTCTGGAAACCGGTTGTAGTAAGTCATCACATGTTGATGGGCTTAAACAAGCCCCCATCAGTCCAAATCAAAGACAAAACAGCCCGCACAATCGCCATTAAAATGTCCAAATCTCTCCCCGACTCTGCGATCTTCATGACCGACACACACGCAGATATTGAACGAAAGATGGGTAAAGCCTGGTGTCCTGAAGGTCAGGTTGAGGAAAATCCTGTTCTCGAATACTACAAGTACATCCTGTTTGAGAAATTTCCTCAGATTGTTATCGAAAGGCCGGAAAAATTTGGTGGTCCTGTGATTCTGAATTCATTTCAGAATCTTCAAGATCTCTATGCTCGTAAAGAAGTTCACCCGCTCGATGTAAAGAAAGAGGCAGTCAAACTTCTAGATCAACTCCTCCAGCCTGTTCGCAAACACTTTGAAGAAAATTCTTACGCGAAAGACTTGCTGCAAAAAGTAAAAAGCTTCCAAATCACTCGTTAGTTTCCTGCCTATTGATTTTTTCTTTTTTTTAGTCCACAATGAAACGTAAACGGCAAACAAGCCTTCATTCATGAAAAAAAAAGGTTTTACTATCATCGAAACGGTCGTAGTTCTTACCATAATAAGCGTCATCTCTGGTTTATCACTCGCCTCCTATAACAGTTTTCAACAGCAAAAAAAGGTCCAGCAGCAATCAACCCAAGTCGTTGATGTCTTAGAACTCGCCAAGGCTAAGTCTCTTGCGTCAGATCTCTCTGGTCCAGGGGCCTGTGACATCGATGATTTTGAAGGATATCAAGTTAATATCTCATCTACTACTTCTTATACTCTTGAACGATGTTGCGATGGAGCCTGTGCGAATGTGCAATTATATCGTCTGCCATCTGGTCTCACCTTTAATGACGTTGGCAAACAAATTCTTTTTCAGCCGCTCACTGGAGGAACCGCTGGGACTACGGTAGCGGTTAAAAATGCTTCTAATACGTGTGCTCCGATTGGAATCTCAAGTACGGGTGTAATCGATGAACAACCGCTCACCTCTTGCGA
>JACPMD010000105.1 GCA_016186235.1 Candidatus Roizmanbacteria bacterium
CAATTTTCAATTATCAATTTACAATTTTCAAACTTCATACAAAAAAAGTTTATTAACTCCAACAACAATTTTCTCCTTCTTTCTCAGACTTTTTACCGGATACATATAGGAAACTATTTTTGCATCTGGCACCTCACTCTTAACTCTTTTCGCTACCGTGTCAAGGAACCAAGGAGAAATATATAAATAAAACGTGGAACGTATAACCTGGAACGTAAAACGTTTGAAATTTATTTTGAAAAAATCTCCCATTACAATACGAACGTTTTCTTTATTGACGTGAAAAAGTCGTCGGAGATGGAGAATGAGAATTAAAACCGGATTGATTTCGACTGCCACAAATTTGGTACTAAGTTTTTTTTTGAAAGATTCTTGAGCCGCCTTAAAAAGTACTAGGCCGTCTCCTGCGCCTAAGTCAAAAACAATTTGGTTATTTTTTAATCCAAGAGTTTTGATGATTAGAGGCAAATCTTTTTTGTTGGTTGGAAAGTAGGGAACAGGGGACAAGCGCTTGGAGGAAAATAATAATAATACAATAATTAAAGTAATAAAGAACGTACCTAAAATAAAAAAAAACATGTTTGTTTATGCTGATCGCAATTTCAGTTGCGAGAAGTATAGTATAGTGAAAATAGGATGAAAAAATCTCAATAAAAGAGAAAACTTATTGGAGTCAAGTATTTATATCTGTTTCTCAAATCACTTTCGGTTTATCGTGGGGAGCCTTATTCATACCAATTGACAGGTCAAAAATTTTTATGGTAGTATTTAATATCACATTATCGATTCTCTTTTGGATTGGCGGTTCGAAAATTATTAAAAAATAACTATGATAGATTATACCTTGGTGGTAATTTTTGGAGAAATTGCTATTGCTATTTTTCTTTTGGGAGTATTTATATATATTCAAAAACATTAATGATATGAATACACGTGTAGATCCTTGTAATAATTATTCCCCACAGTCAAACTCCCGCATCTGAAGTGGTGGGAGTAGTGCGCGAACCCCGCCACGGCGGGGATTTTTTATGGATAAAACCTATTTTTCATCGGTAAATGGGATGCAGCTCTATAAGTTTAAGGAGTATCCAGTTCAGGTAGGCAATCCCGAAAGTTCAGCCGCGCTTTGCATTGTTTGGCAAAGTTTGGAAAACGTCATTCGCTATTACCCAGAGTTTATAAAACAGTTCGCAATCATTGGCAATCTGCGTTCATCGTTTGGTACAAACATCATCATTTACAATCTTGCTCTCAATCCTCACATTACGAAATTGTTTGTTTGGGGACCGGACAAATTGAGCAATACTGATATCGGAGTTTTTGGAAAGAATACGCTCTTGTCGATATGGAAAGACAATAGTAATGAAGTCGCAATTGCTGAGGAAATTGACAGAAAAGTTTTTGCCACAATACGCGCAAATGTTCAACTCGAAGATCTCAGTAGTGAGAAAAAACTCGATGTAAAAGGGATACCCGCAAAAACAAAACCCTATATGGGACAAACGTTCTTTCCAGAGATTAAGGTTAAGACACCGGAAACGTTTCCTTCTGAAAACTACACCTACCCCATCAGGGTAAAGAAGGGCGCGGACGGGTATCTTTCTTTGCTTTATCACATCAACAAATACGGCAAAGTGGGAAAGATCGATCAAGCGGAAGAAGACGTTAAGGAAATTAGAGGCGCTGTTGTCGTCATTGAAAACGAAGACCCTGCAAATATTTTTCTTCCGGAGTGGTTGACGAAAACGAAAGAACTAAATACGTCTGCGAACAGTTTAGAAAATTATTATAAAACTCAATTTTCTCCAGATGTCTATAAAAAAGAAATATTTCCCGGGGTATCTATATTTGAGCGACCAAGAGATTATTCCTATCTCTATGCAGAACAAATATTTGCATACCCCAGACCTAAGGAAATAGACGACGCCGTATTTACTCTTCTAAAGAAAAAAGGATATAAAACCACCATACAATATCTTTCACGACACTCGCGACTTAGTAAGAAAAAAACGAGAGAATTTATCCGTTTAGTCAGTAGAGTAAGAGGAAAGAAAAAGAAAATAGCGATTTTACTTGAAGCGTTAATTCCGCGTGTAGATCAAGTGGCAAATGTAATAGAGAGAATTAAGAGGAAGAAAGATGATTTAGATAAAGAAATAGTTTTATGGGATACGAGATACCATTCAAGACTTGAGAGCGGTAGACCCTGTATTATGAAAATCTCTTTCATTGTGCGAGACGAGAAGATCGATCTTCATGTATTTGCCAGAAGTCATGATATCGCTTCCGCCTGGTTTTATAACTTTTATGGAGTTACACGGTTGCTGGGGAAGGTTGCTGCCGAGACCAACTATAAACCAGGGTTTATTATTATAGAGTCAGAATCTGCGCATATCTACAAACGGGACTGGGAAAAAGTAAATAAACTCGTAAAAAAGTATGTAGAAGATGCTCAGCCACGAATGTTTTTTGATCCTGTTCTTGATTCTGACCCCAGAGGTATTGTCAACGTCGAAGTCTACGAAAACAGCATAAAACTAAAGCTTCAAGATCTTAAAACCGGGACAATTCTTCACGAGTTAACCGGTCGATCGGCGCGAGAACTCATCTACAAATTGAAACACTACGGCTTTATTTCTCGAGTTGACCACGGAATGTTCATCGGCGGAGAGCTTGCGAAAGCAGAACTATGTATGAAACTCAAGATTCCGTATCGCTATGACAATCCAATTAAACTTCCCGGCGGAGAGCAAATTACAAGTTGACCCGCCAACTGCTGGGTCATCCTGAACTCGTTTCAGGATCCGAATATGAATAATTATTTCATATTGAGAAAAACTTGAAGAGTCAACTTAAAAGCTTTTGACAAACATTGCCTCTTTTGCTAAAAATAGGGAGTTCATGCGACTACAATTTTCCTACGGCATTGACGAAGCGATAACTCCGATCGATGGAAGAAATAAGAATAAACTTATAGCACTCACTCGCTTCCTTTCAGATCTAGCATTAGACAAATACAGAATAATGATAGAGGTTGAATACCTAAAAAAATTATCACAATCTAAAGTGGTGAGGCGTTTAACTGTCGTAGAAAAAAAAGAATTAGAAAAACTCCATAAAGATTTTAAGAGTTCGGATTATCAAGAAATACGAACTATTGAGTTAGAAACGAATCATGAGATGAAAGCAGTAGAGAAATTTATTCAGAGAAGATTGGTAAAAACTTCGTTGAGAGATGTAGCAGGAATGATTCATTTCGGATTGACGACCGATGATGTAAATAATACTGCGTATGCGTTGATGATAAAAAACTCGCTTAAGGAAGTAATTATTCCTCATCTCGCTCTTATTGTTCGAATTCTCCATGAAAAAGCAAAGAGCTATAAAAATATTCCAATGCTTTCGAGAACTCACGGGCAACCTGCAATCCCCACTACAGTCGGGAAAGAATTTTTAATCTTTTATAAGAGGCTCCATGAAGAACTAGAGATTTTAAAAAAATTAGAGAATAGTGCAAAACTTACTGGAAACGTCGGCAACCTCAATGCCCACAAGTTTTTATTTCACAAAATAAACTGGCTAAAGTTCAGCCAAGAGTTTATCGAGTCGTTCAATTTGAAACCAGATTTAGTAACGACTCAAATAGAGCCCTATGATAGTTTGATTAGACTTTTCCAGACACTAGGGAGAATAAACTCAATACTTGTTGGTCTTTGTCAGGATTTCTGGATATACATTAGTTTTGGCTATTTTAAGCAGAAAGTGATTCAAAAAGAAGTCGGGTCAACCGCGCTTCCCCATAAGGTAAATCCTATTTATTTTGAAGGAGCCGAGGG
>JACPMD010000109.1 GCA_016186235.1 Candidatus Roizmanbacteria bacterium
ACAATCTCAACCAGAGGAACACCGGATCTATTAAAATCAATGAGTGTATCATCTCCTAAGTGAATTAATTTAGCCGTGTCTTCTTCAAGATGCACACGATGTATTCGAAACTTCTCTAAGGAACCATTTACTGCGATGGGCTGCTCGTACTGAGAAATCTGAAAACCCTTAGGAAGATCAGGATAAAAATAATGTTTGCGGTCAAACTTTGATATGGAGTTAATATTACAGTTCAAAGCCTTTCCAATGAGAACTGTCCATTCAATAGCCTTTTTATTTGGAACTGGAAGTGCTCCAGGTAATCCTAAACATACTGGGCACACATTTACATTTGGATCCTTAGCAAAATATTGCGCTTCACATCGACAAAACATCTTCGACTTCGTCTGAAGTTCTATATGGATTTCGAGTCCTATTACGGGTATAAAGTTTTTCATAAACTTTCTTTTAAATCTCGGGTTTTGCATTGATTCCTGCTTCTTGTTCATACTGATAACCGATATTCAAAAGCTTTGCCTCATCAAAATGCTTTCCTATAATCTGAAACCCTATTGGCAATTTATTTTTTGTAAATCCAGCCGGTAGCGCTAATGATGGAATTCCGGCAAGATTTATAGGCGCAGTAAAAACATCCTCCAAATACGCGGTTAGTGGGTCGTGAGTCTTTTCGCCGATTTTAAAGGGTGGCGTCGGATTCACCGGTCCGATGAGAAAGTCAACTTTCTTGAATGCTTCTGCAAAATCTTTTCGAATCAACGTTCTCATTTTTGTTGCCTTCTTATAATAAGCGTCATAATAACCGGCAGAAAGCGCAAATGTTCCCAACATAATCCTTCGTTTTGCTTCGGCGCCAAAAAGATCTCTATTGCCTCCATAGCGGATTCCGTCGTACCGCGCGAGATTAGAACTTGTTTCGCTCGGATTGATTAAGTAGTATGTTGCAATAGCATATTTAGTCATGGGCAGTGAAATAGATATAGCCTTTACTCCAAGTTTCTCAAAAATTTTTATCGCGCTTTCTACATTCGCTGCCACCTCTTCGTCAACCCCTTCTGTAAAATATTCTTTTGGAACGCCGAGTTTCATGCCTGAGATTTTGTTATGCAGTCCTTGGGTGTATTTTGGGATTTGTTGAGAACTCGAAGTTGCATCATAAATGTCTCGACCGGCGATAATTTCCAAAACGAGCGCAAGATCCTCCACGTTTTTTGCCATCGGCCCCACCGTATCGAGCGAGGAGGCAAACGCAATACAGCCGTATCGAGATACTAACCCATAGGTAACTTTTAATCCAGTCACCGAGCAAAACGAAGCCGGACAGCGAATAGATCCAGCGGTATCTTCGGCGATGCTAAATGTACAAAGATCTGCTACCAGAGCCGCTCCAGATCCTCCGCTTGAACCTCCCGGCACATATTCGAGATTCCAGGGATTTTTTGTCACGCCAAAGTCAGAGTTTACCGTAGATACGCCGTGTCCCCACGCGTCGCAGTTTGTTTTGCCGATGAGAACTGCACCAGCGTCTCTAAGTCTTACATATACTGTAGAATCGTACGAAGAAATATGGTGTTCCAGGACTTTTGAAGCTGCGGTTGTTTTTATTCCCTTCACGTTGTACGTATCTTTCATGGAAAATGGGATACCAAAAAGTGGCTGGTCCTTTTTTGAGTAATCGATGTTCGGTTTATCAAGTACAGTAAGATACGCATTTAACATAGGATTTAATTTTTTAATTCTATTTACATAGTACGAGTATAGTTCTTCAGGGCTTATTTTCTTCTCTTGCAGCAATTTTCTCAATTCTGTAATCGATTTATAGGAAAGTTCCATTAGAGTATTCGCTTGACTAAAAAATAATTTTTTCCATTCTTATTTACGATTTTGAGGTGCTTCAGCTCTTTTATCTTTTGTTTATTACTCGCTTCGTCATGACGTGAAACATTCTCGAGTCCTGCTGTGGAAGAAGTCGACGGGATATTCGAAGTATCAACTTCATTGAGTTGATCAACATATTCAAGAATAGAGGTCAATTGTTTACTGTAGGTATTGAGCTCTCCCCTGCTGAGCTTCAAATTTGCCAACTTTGCGAGGCGTTTTACATCTTCTTCAGATATTTTTTTCATGATTAAGGCGAAAATCTTTCTAACATTCTGGGGAAAGGAATCGTTTCTCGAACATGAGGCAATTTACATATCCATGCTACGAGTCGCTCCAGTCCAACTCCAAATCCGCTGTGAGGAACGCTGCCATATTTACGAAGATCTAAGTACCATTCATAGTCCTTCATATCAATTTTCCTTTTTTTGATCTCGGAAACCAACGTATTATAGTCCCATTCTCTTTCTCCCCCGCCTATCACCTCTCCATATCCCTCTGGCGCCAAAAGATCAGAGGAAAGTGCATATGTTTCATCTTCTGAGTCTCTTTTTACATAAAAAGCTTTAACATCCGCAGGATAGTGTGTAACAAACACAGGCGTTTTAAAGTGATTCATAAGTATGGTTTCGTCATCATTGCCAAAATCGCTCCCCAGTTCAATATCCGAACCTAGCGTATTCAAGAGTTTCACTGCTTCTTTATAGGTCATTCTTGGAAATGGAGTTTTAAACGATTTTAATGGCGATGCGTCTCTTTCAATAATCTTAAGCTCTTTTTCACACGTACTAAGAACATGTTCTATAACATAATAGATCAGATCTTCCTCAATTTTAAGAATGCCTTCAAAGTCAACAAAAGCAGCTTCTGCGTCCATCATCCAAAATTCGGTGAGGTGTCTTCGAGTTTTTGATTTTTCGGCACGTAGCACTGGACCGAAATCATAACATCTTCCCACTGATGCTATACTTGCCTCCAAATACAGCTGTCCTGATTGAGAAAGATATGCTTTTTCCCCGAAATAATCAATTTCAAAAAGCGTCGTCGTCCCCTCACATGCAGAGGGTGTAATTATGGGACTATCAACTCTGACAAAGTCATTTTTCTGCAGAAATTCATTTATGCCACGAATCATTTCATTTCTAATCCGGAGTATTGCCCACTGCCTTTTGCTTCTCAGCCATAGATGCCTATTACTCAAGAGAAAATCAGGCCCATGTTCTTTTTTCCCAATCGGAAATTCATCTGCAAGCTGAATAATTTTGAGATCTTTTACTGTTAATTCATAGCCGTCCGGAGCTCGCTTATCTTCTCTTAAAAGCCCTATTACTTCAACGGAGGATTCGAGGGTTACTTTATCTGCCGCAGCAAAAACCTCTGGGTTAACTTCACTTTTCACAACTGTCGCCTGGATAAATCCGGATCCATCTCTTACTTGAAGAAAATGAATCGACCCACTCGATCGCTTATTATATATCCAACCTTTTACTATTACCTCCTTGCCAACAAATTTTTCAGAATCTTTAATAAAAAAAGAAGATTTCATGCTGAAATTATACCCTATTCTTATTCAAAAACTAAGACCACTGGAGTCTGTTCATCCGCTTGACCCATTGGATTATCAGAAAATATTTTTTCGATAAGATTGTTTGAGAGACTCGTCGAATTGCCCAAAACTTTTTGGCCTAAATCATTCGCATCTATGATTACAGTACCTAAGAAATAGTCTTTTGGGATTTGTGAGCTTGACAATATTTTTTCTCGCATTTGTTCGGCTATCTTCTCTGGATTCTTTGGCCCTAATTTTGCTGATACGTTTGAAGGATACAGAGAATATTCTGTCGGTCCATCAATCGAAGCAACTTCTCTTCCAGCAATCTTATAAAATATGCCTTTCAATCCAATGGGCTTTGTTAAAAAAGCCATAATTGACGCAAGTAAAATTTTTCCTAAGCCCACTTCTTCTATAGCAAGCTGCATCGTCCATGGGCTACCAAGGCCTATCCCATAGGGAGTTTTGCTGACAAACTTTGAAAGTAACGTCGCTAAAAAACTTGGCTTGATATCCCAAATAAAATACGACCTGCCTTGCGTAATGGCGACTATTTTTTCGGAAATCACAATAAAGAATCTTTTAGTATTCATCTCGTTCCCCAATGTCTGTACGGCTGGGATTAGATGTCTTCTCACTTTTTCTTCAATGCTATCTCCTTTTTGAAACAGTTCTGTTCTGATGGGGTATCTTCTATATTCCTTCTTTTCTACTTTTATAATTAATTTTTTTCCCTCATTCGGCTCTCCTAACTTTCTAGAACGTAAAGCCTTTGACGTACTGGCAGATTTTTTATCAAAAAATACTCTCATCCACATCTCAAGATTCAAAAGCCTCCAGAAAATCATTGTATCTTCGACTTTTCCCTCTATAAACTCTTGAAATGCTTTCAATACTTCCTGCTGGTTGAAGTACTTTCGTTTTGCAAATGACTCGCTTAAAAAAATGGAATAAATCTTATTTTTCATCCGCATGAACCACTCGTATTCTGGTGTTGTAAATCCAATTTTATCTCTCCGTTCAAGAATAGTGACTGGAAGCAAATCTTTAATAGCTTCTCGAAGAATATATTTATTCCATCCATTTTTAATAATTGCTTCGTCTGGCAAACTAAAAAGATACTGAAGGAGAGTAAAATCTAAAAAGGGCACTCTGCCCTCGATAGAGAATCGCATGCTGTTTTTATCTTCATAACGAAGAAGTGACTGGAGACTGTTACGAAATATGTCTTCAACTAATCGTTTCTTAAGATTATCACGGGTTATGATAAACGATTCGGTTTTAAATTTCGCATTGAATTTGTTGTGTAAAAGATTCTCCGAATTAATATTTTTTTTAATTCCAGTAATGAGCAGCAATTTTTGTAGGAAGTATTTACCAATCACATCTCGAGAAGACCATAGTTCCCTAATGAGTTTGCTATAATACTTTTCTTTTTTAAGCTGTCTCAAATAAACAAAATAGTAAGGCAGGTATCCTGCCATCATCTCATCCGATCCCTGTCCGTCTAACACAACTGTTACGTGTTTATGGGCTTCCTCCATTACTTTATACTGTGCGTATGGCCCAGTACTAATAGTCGGCTCTTCCTGTGTTTTTACAAACTCTTCGAGTTCCTTGAAGAATTCTTCAGGTTTTGGATTGACTTTGTGACTTTTAACTTTTATTTTTTGAATAACCGCGTCGACATATTTCTCCTCATCGTTCGATCCTCCAGGAAACACAGCCGAAAAAGTATCTTGAATTTTCCCAACAGATTTTGCTTCTG
This sequence comes from Candidatus Roizmanbacteria bacterium, assembly GCA_016186235.1. GTDB lineage: Bacteria > Patescibacteriota > Microgenomatia > UBA1406 > GWC2-37-13 > JACPMD01. Next base: position 5,196 of record JACPMD010000109.1, read on the forward strand.
AAACGCGCTCATAAAGAAGTTTATTTATTACAGAGACTACCGTCGAGGAGTCGAGTCCTCCAGACAAACACGTTCCAACTGGAACTTCGGATATTAACCTCAGTTTTACTGCCTCAATGATTCTTTTTCTAAATGCAGTAATTTCATTATCAGTTATAGTTCGAGCACGTTCACTTTGTTCAGTGTGAACGTGTCGAGAACTTTCTTTTAACTCTTCTTCCAACTCCGTAAATTTTTTTATTTGCACTTTGTCTTTTTGTATTAGCGCTATCTCTCCTGGCATCAATCGTTGTATACCTCCAAAGAAGGTTTCTTTTTGATCGTCGTGAATGCGAAACTTAAGATACCGGTAAATGATTCGATCATTTGGCTTTTTTTGTACTAAGCCAGAATTGATGATCGGTCTAATTTCCGAGGAAAATATCAAACGCTTACCGATTAGGGCGTAATAGAGAGGTTTTATGCCGAAATGATCTCTCGTTAATATCAACTTTTCTTTTCTCGTATCATACAACGCGACGGCAAACATACCATTAAATCGATCAAAACAGTTGTCCCCCCACTCTTCGTATCCATGTACAATCACCTCTGTATCTGAGAGCGTCTTAAACTGATGCTTTTTCTTCTCTAACAAGATTCTTAGCTCTCTGTAA
>JACPMD010000110.1 GCA_016186235.1 Candidatus Roizmanbacteria bacterium
GTAGATGGCTCGACCTTGGCATTATTAACTTTCAACCGACCGAAATCGCAAAACTCTCTGTCATACTTTATCTTTCTTCCTGGTTCATGCACAGAGAAAGAAAACGTTTTTTTTCGTTTCTTACGCTCATAGGCGTGCTGATGCTCTTGATCATCCTTCAACCCGATATGGGTACTGCGATCATTGTCTTTTTCTTAAGCGTCATTATCTACTATCTTTCAGGTACAGAACTCGTATATTTATTGTTTTTAATTCCCGCATCAACGCTCGGATTTCTACTGCTCGTAAAAATTTCACCTTACCGTTTCCGACGGGTGCTCGCCTTTTTCGACCCCACCATTGACCCTTTGGGAATTACTTATCACATTAACCAGATATTAATTTCGTTAGGGAACGGAGGACTCTTGGGACAAGGATTTGGCGCTTCCCGTCAGAAATATCTTTTTTTACCCGAGGCCCATACCGATTCTATTTTTGCCATTATCGGAGAGGAAGTTGGACTTGTTGGAACGGTCATTCTTCTATGTGTATTTATGTACCTCTCGTATCGAATGTTCCAAATTTCAAATAATGCTCCGGATCGGTTCGGGAAACTTCTGGCTGGAGGAATTTTTGGATTTTTCAATCTGCAAATTCTAATCAACCTTGCTGGAACGGTAAACCTGATTCCTCTCACCGGTGTTCCTTTGCCGTTTATCTCATATGGAGGTTCTAATCTTCTTGTATCGTTTATACTTATGGGGATACTTATTAATATCGTTAAAAGATCACGGTTTGCGTACTAGGCTATGAAAATCTTAATTACGGGCGGGCATATTAGTCCTGCGCTTGCAGTAATCGATAAGCTTCTTACCATTCCTCAAACTGTAGACATTGTATTTGTTGGGAGAAAATTTCCCCTGGGACAAGAAAGGTCACTATCTCTAGAATTTAAAGAAATCCAAAAAAGAAAGATTAAATTCTATGACCTTCAAGCCGGACGACTGACGCGAATCGTTTCGTTTAGATCGCTCGTAAACTTCATAAAAACGCCTTTGGGTTTTTGGCACGCCTATCAAATTTTAGTAAAAGAGAGGCCAAGCGTTGTACTGGCATTCGGAGGATATTTAGCCCTACCAATAGGACTCTTGGCCTCTCTTATGCGCATTCCCCTCTTTATCCATGAACAGACTATCCAGCCCGGTATTACAAATAAATTTCTTTCACTCCTCGCAAAAATAACGTTCATCTCATTTAATGAGTCGGCAAAATATTTTCCTTCTGCCCGAACACAACTAAGCGGAAATCCTGTGCGTGAATCTATTTTCATGACAACCAGTCCTCCTTTTTACATCGAAAAAACACGACCTGTTGTCTATATCACCGGAGGTTCTCTCGGTTCGCATAGCCTTAACGTCCATGTAGAAAAACTCCTCCCTCAACTTCTCAAAAGGTATATAGTGATTCATCAAACCGGTAACGTAAAAGAATACAACGACCTCATGCGACTGTCGAGATTGAGAAGAACTCTCCCAACTGGTCTTCAGTCGAACTACTTTATTCGAGATCACTTTACCGACGCTGAGGTCGGATACGTATACTCCCGAAGCGATATTGTCGTTGGAAGAGCCGGCGCCAATACGTTTTTTGAACTTTTGGCCTTAAAAAAACCAGCAATTTTCGTCCCTCTTCCCTGGTCATCTCATAAAGAGCAACAAAAACAGGCTTCGCTTTTTAAAAGAGCCGGCGTTGGTGAGATATTTGATCAGTACGACGATTCTCAAAGGCTTATGACTCTCATCAATAAAGTAATGAGAGAAATAAGCTATTACCATAAGAGTTTTAAGCAATTAGAATATTTATATAAACAAAATGCGACTGACGTTATTATTAAAACGATTACCTCGGTTTAAAACAGGGCTTTTTATCTCTCTTTTAATCATTTTTTTCTTCATCGTGCTTTATTTTCTTTATGGTTTATTTCTCGTAAGAAATATCGTGGTTATTTCAAAAAACAAAAAAAAGGACATTCAGGGACTCTCCGTCTATCAAAATAAAAATATTCTTCTTTTATCAACAGAAGTAGCCGAAAAAGAGATTTTAAAAAAAAACGCTCAACTACAAAAAGTCTCAATCAAAAAAGTGTTACCACAGAAGCTTCTTGTTGAGGTAGCTCAGTATCTCCCTATCGCTTTTCTTAAAGTAAGCAATGGTTTTTTTGTTTTATCTGAAGATGGAAGAATCCTCTTCAAAAAAAAGGAAGAAGACAAAGGATTACCAGTTATGAACTACTATCAAACATTCGACGCCGCCTCTTATGATGTAGGTCAATTTCTGAATTTAAAGGATATCACCACAACGCTTATTTTCTTAAAAAAATTAAATGAACTTGGAATGAAGGTCGACGATGTTGCCATTGACGGCCCTCATATGATACTATGTAAAGTACAAAACAAAGAGTTAATTTTTTCGGCAGAAAAAAGTAAAGAAAAAACTCTGTTAGAGCTTGAAACGATCGTTCGTCAATTTACCGTCGAGGGAAAAGAATTTAAATCCTTGGATTTGCGTTTCGATAAACCGATAGTGAAGTTTTAATTGTATGGCAGATCAACTTATTGCTGGAATTGATATAGGAAGTTTAAAAATTGCAACATTAGTCGGCCTTAAGTCTGAGAAGAATCAAGAACTTCGTATTATTGGCTTTAACAGCAGCCCCTCAAGAGGGGTGAAAAAAGGGTTGATTGTTGATATTGATGAGGTAACCAGCGCGGTTGAACAAAGCATTGAAAAGGCCGAGCGAATGGCGGGCCACAAGATTCACCGAGTATTCGTATCTGTCGGCGGTCCTCACATCTCATCACTTAATTCTCATGGCGTCGTAGCAGTCTCCAATCCGCAAGGAGAAATAGTGGAAGAGGACGTTGAAAGAGTGGTTGAGGCTGCAAGGGCAATCTCGCTCTCCACAACCAAACAAATAATTGATGTTTCACCGCGTGACTACATTGTTGATGGCCAGGCCGGAATCAAAAATCCCGTTGGTATGACAGGCGTCCGTTTGGAAGTCAACACACACATTATTACTGCTTCTCAAACTAACTTGAAAAATATTGATCGCTGCCTTACGGAGCTAGGCCTTGGCAATTCTGGATTCATTTTTGCCGGACTCGCTTCTGCCGAAGCAGTGCTTAGTGATACGGAAAAAGAGCTTGGGGTAGTCTTGGTTGATATTGGAGGAGGCAAAACCGATGTTTGCCTTTTTGTCGAAGGCGCGCTGTCTCACTCTTCTTCAATTCCAGTCGGAGCCAAACACATCACAAACGATATCGCTGTTGGTTTACGAATATCATTAAGTTCTGCTGAGAAAATTAAGCTCGCTCTTCCAGAATTTCTTCATAGTAAAAATGGAAAATCTAAAAAAGATACGGTTGTTGATTTTAGTCAATTACACTTACAAGAACCTGTCGAAAACGTTACGTTAAAGACGCTCGTCGACGATATTGTGGCTCCTCGATTAGAAGAAATGTTTAAGCTCATTTTTGAGGAAATTGACAAAAGCGGATTTGGCGATTCTGTACCTTCTGGACTCGTAATAACAGGGGGAGGGGCGCTTACTGTTGGAATGGTCGAAACAGGCAAACGAGTTATTGGCCTCCCGATGAGAATCGGGACTCCTGAAGGCATTACGGGTTTAGTCGACGAGATTTTGAACCCACAGTATGCTACAACAGTAGGTTTGCTATTATATGGACAAAAGAATATAATGGAGCCCACTGATAAGTGGAAAAACTTTAATCGGATTTTAAGAGACTTTTCTTTTGGGGGCTCCTTGTCTAAAGTGAAGGAGTTTTTTAAACAATTTGTGCCGTAAAACAGAATGCTAATTAAACCACGCGCTGGTCAAGCGGCCAAAATTAAAGTAATCGGAATAGGAGGAGGAGGCGGAAACGCACTCTCCTCTATGATCAACGA
>JACPMD010000111.1 GCA_016186235.1 Candidatus Roizmanbacteria bacterium
ATGAACGATGTCTCTGGTATCTTTGGCAATAGAATCTACATTATAGACTTTGTTGCCTGCAAGTTTTTTTGGCTGACCGTGTCTAGCTATAATCACGAATTTTGGACCGTAATCATCAAGGTCTCTTAATACTTTTTCTATATCTACTACTTTCTTCTGTAACCACTCTAGGGTCTTTTCTATAATAAAGGCCTGAAGGACTGCGCTACCAGGACGTCTTGGGATTGACCAGTTTTCACTTTTCCATTGACTCTCTCCTTCATAACGTTGCTCCTGAGATTGCAAATACTGAAAAAAACCTTGCGTATTAAACATACCATTCTTATTTCTTTTTCCCAAGTTGTCAGCCAGATTTATAATTCTCTGTGTGTCTGTAAGAGTGTCAAAAAAAACAAGCGCATTTGCTTTTTGATCATCTCGAAGGTCTTCCTCCCAGTTCGTTTGCTCTTTGGATAAATTTAAATCCCCTGCCAGTCTAAGAAAGTTCTGAATCGGAAAAAATTCATCAAGAGTCCTTTCTAGAATACCAAACTCAAGTAAAAATCTCCTGTTTATCAAATCATTTCTGAAATAGGCGGATGGCGTAACTAACCTTCCGAGCTCATGAAGCCAAAGATAAAACTCTACCTTTGGGTCTAAGCGCCTGGCAAGTTCTGCCGAAATGAATACGTGTTCAAACCAGGAAGCCCAGACAGGAGGATTTGTTGCCGTTATTCCTCCAGTTACAACTTCCTTTGCTTTTTCTATATCATCTTCATTAATATCTTCTTTTGTTTGTAAAACATGGCTTCCGGAAAACTTTCTTTTTCCTAAGTCTCTTAAAGCAACATATCTTCTTATTGCTGCAGGATCCTCCTGCATTGTCATCCATTGCTTAAACTGAGGTGTAAATTCGGTTTGATTTGACATGATAGACTAATTCTAGCAAAAATAGCCTATTCTGAAAGATTATTTTCCAGACCGCAGTTCCTTTTCTACCCTTTCAGCTAAGAAGATTTTGATAAGGGATTGGTAGGCAACATCACGAGCATTGGCAAGTTGTTTAATCCTAGCCAAAAGCCACTGGGGAAGACGAATCGATATTGACTCCGTTGAAGGTTTAAGATTAGGAAAAATCACCTCTTCAGCTTTATCCCAATCAAAATACTCTGAACTGTCTGCTTTAGCCCAGAAATCTCTTTCTTCGTCTTGACTTTTAAATTTTGGTATTGATTTGAATTTTTTCTTCATATTCCCTCCTTTCTTTGCGGCTCATATCTCGAGCCGAAATAATCCTAACTTTTTCTTCCCTCAAAGTAAAAAATACTGTGAGTTTTCTTCCTCTTCTTGTAATTCCCCAAATCATGTATCTTCTTTCTCCTAAGGAATGTTTTTCGTCTTTAAATATAAATTTTCTTGCGCATTCAAAAACTTCTTCTGCTTCTTTATCTGTAACCGAATGCTTTTTCAAATTCTTACCAATATTTCCTTTATTCCATTCAAATTCAACAGGCTCCTTCAAAATGACCATCTGCTTTTAGTATATATCGGCAATATACAATTGTCAAGCAGCTTGACAAGAAGAAGAAGAAGAAGAAGAAGAAGTAGAGTGTCAATATGGAAACCGTAAGAGTTAACAAAATACCCATGAAGGATGCTATCAAAGCAAATCTTGCTTCACATGTATCCAAAGAAATAATTACTACTCCTTCAGATTTACTTGAAAAACTATTCCTACAAGAAGAACATATAATTATTGATAATATAAAACCTTTTAATCCGATTTTACTCACTCTGGCGCCAAAAAGCGAGCGTTATGATTTTCAAGAGTTTGCCGAAATTGGAACTGCAAGGATCGATAATGCAACAACTACTCCTGTTATTCCGGGAGATGCAAAAATGGCAGTCATGCATCCTGCCCAACTCATAGCCTTCGTATGTGATAAACTACCTAAACAGAAAATTCGTGAGATAATAAGACAATGGAAACGATCGATAACTAAATATGATGAAAAAATAGGCATGGAATTAAAACGTCGATCTAAAAGCCCACACATCATAATTACCCTTGAAATCAAAGGGGAAAAAATCTCCATCCCGGCATATCTAGCCTACCTAGATAAAACAGACGACATGCCTAACCTTGATTCGCTCTCTCTATCGCAAGGACTATTGAATTTTCTAAAGGAAAGAGGGGTCGATCTCCTTGATGTTCAAACAGAAGCAACTATTCTTGATTTTTCAGTCCCAAGAATGCCATCATTGACAGATGACTATACATTTTAACCACTCATAATTTTTTACTTTTAAGATTTTTTCTTGTGTCTTTGGTCTAGCTTAATTTTTACTCTTCAGCCAATAATCTAGTTGACAAAAAGATTATCTTAAGATAATATAATAAAGTATGCAGATCATACATATTTCAACCAAAGAACTGCGAACCAAATTTCCCTCCATCAAAAAAGATTTATCGAGGGGTATTCATTTTATATTGATATATAGGTCAAAACCTCTTGCCACTATCGTCCCTTTTGAAAGTAAAAATAAAAAAACGAAGTGGCCGATTGATAAAATTGTAGGCGGATTTTCATTTCAAAAAAAAATAAAAAGGATACTAATTTCCTTGTATACCTCACTGACACTGACTCTACTTTTTACCCAAAGGCCACAGAATTATTGAAGACTTTCGCGAAAAAAAATGATAGTTATATTTTGCTGATTCTTTTAGACTATAAAATACCTTATTTAGCTACATTTGATCAAAAATTAATCCAGGCAGCCAAAAAACTCCACATTAAAATAGCTTCATAATAAAATGTAATTTCTTTAATCCTTCTTCCATACTCGTCTTTGCTCTCCAGTTGAATACTTTTCCTATCTTTCTCGGATTTCCTTACCAATTCTTAAGGAAGGATAATGACACGGGGAATCTTGAGTTTTTTAAAATCCGAGTCGAATGAGACAA
>JACPMD010000112.1 GCA_016186235.1 Candidatus Roizmanbacteria bacterium
CCGACGTCCTGAGGGATGGGGGTGTCGGATAGGAAGTTGATAAAGGTATAAAAGAGATGCGCGGTTGCTTTTTTGAACAAGCTATCAACGTCTCTCTTCTCTCTTTTTGCATAGACGATCTTCGCCTCTTCTTGCCACTTACCAATGAGTTGCGGAATGATCTCAGGCGGATCCTGTAGATCTGCATCAAGCGTGATCACGCAGTCGCCGCGGGCAAATTGGTAGCCGCAGGTTAAGGCCATCTGGTGGCCAAAATTGCGCATGAAGCTGACGAGTTTTATCTGTTTTGAGCGAGCAGCTTCTTGTTTGATGATATTGTGAGTCCTATCTTTTGACCCATCGTTGACAAAAATAATTTCGTAGGAATAGTCTTTTAGAATTGGAGTGAGGCGTTTAAGAAGAGGGTGAATGTTATTTTCTTCGTTATATACAGGGACGACGATTGAGACAAGGAAGTCGCTCATGAATGTAAGTATATCATGTTACGGGGCCGGGAGTTGAACCACGGTCTAGGAGATTATGCATACTGTTTCTCCGATTACTCAGAGTGTCGGACTATATCTTGTCCGATGGTCCGATGTTACATCGGACTCGGACTTCGGCGTATAGTCTCTAGGGACTCGCGCCGCTAGCTGGCGGAGATTGCCTCGGTATTATCCCAGATCAATCGGGACTTCACCGATACAGCCGAATTCTCCCCGATATTGACGTCGGGGAGCCCATATTTGAGCCTCCTGTGCAACCGTACACTACCCCGTAATATAAAAGAGCAAGTCAATTATACAAAGACATAATTCGAATGTCAATGAAAATTTGAACATGATATACTAGACTATATATCCAAAACTTTATGGCAAAATCTCAGAAGAAATTAGTAGCTCGAAAACAACGAAGGGAAGGAAAAAGCATAAAAGAAATAGCTAAAAATCTGGATGTATCTCCTGGAAGTGTAAGCGTCTGGGTAAGAGATATATTTTTAACTGAAAATCAAATTAAAAATCTGCAAAAGAGAAGAACAGATGCATATTTTGGCAAAAAGGCAGAATATATTAAAAAGAGATTAAAAAGAACAGAGAATAAAATTAACATTTTAAGAAATAAGGGGATAAAAGAAGTAGGAAGATTAACAAAAAGAGAAATATTTCTTACTAATTTTAAGGGTAACTGCGAATATCTCCTACATAGAAAAAATTAAAGCACTAGAACAATTCTGGTCGAGAAATTTAAAAATCCCAATCGATCAATTTTCTAAACCTTTTTTTCAGAATGTTTTATGGAAAAAAGAGTATGAAAATAAAGATGAATATCATGGCATTCTTAGAATAAGGGTGCGAAGAAGCATGGATTTCTTAAGAAAAATATTCGGCTACATGGAGGGAATATATTTGAATACGCTTTAAAAAGGATTTTACGCAAGCATGAGCCTGCTGTGATAGATGCGTCGTTTGAAGGGATCGAGCATGAGGCCAAAGCTTTCCAGAGTTGTTAATCCCAATAGGGGGCTATCTCCTTTTCTACCTAGGACCACAGGCACGGTTAATTCCTTACTCTCATATCTAATTGTGGCATTTCCAATAGATCTGGTTATAATTCTTCCGTCGGCTAAGGAAAAATCCTGTTTAAAAGACGGTTTTAAAAATAAATTTTTCACTATCGATGCGGGTATAACAGTGTAGTGAGCCCCGCTATCAACCAAAAATTCTTCAATAGCTTTTTTTGAAGGATCAATCGGATTCTTGACTGTTAATTTTACTTGAATTACTCCCATAGCTATATAATAACATAAAATGAAATTCATTAAAAGATTTCCGCTGGTTCATCTTGCAGTACTTTTAATACTAATTCTCTTGTTCTTCGTGTATTTTTTGAAAGCAAATATATTTTTAGATCCTGACTTTGGTTGGAGGCTGCGAATCGGAGAGATTATCTTAAAAAATGGCATTCCAAAAACTGACCCCTTGTCGTACACCATGCCAAGCTATCAGTATGCCGATCATGAATGGCTGGCTCATGCGGCGATGGCTAAACTTTATTCTTTGTTTCGATATGACGGCTTAGCTTTAATTTTTACTTTTCTCGCCATCGGTTCGGTAGTTATAATGATTCGGAATTCTGATATCAGGTTTGCCGCCTTACATATTTTGTTCGCTACAACGGCGCTTTTTTCCTATTTTGGAGTGAGAGTACAAGTTATCACCTGGCTATTTTTTGCAATTATATGCAGAATTATTCTGGAAGAAAAGTGGTGGAGTAGACTCAAATATTTCCTTCCATTTATTTTCTTGCTCTGGGCAAATCTACACGGCGGATTTATCATAGGCTTGGTCGTTTTATTTATAGCGACTTTTGAGAGGAAAGATAGCAAAGGCTTCGCCATTTTGTTAGCAAGTATCATAGCTACGTTTATCAATCCGTATGGAATAAGGTTATGGAGAGAGGTGGCAATTTCATTGACCGATACGTCCCTTCGTCTTCTAATCATAGAGTGGCGGCCTATTTTTTTCTCTGCTACGGTAGTTTTGTTACTTTTGATGGTCTATTCCTTAACGTTTATCTTACGGTATAGAAGG
>JACPMD010000113.1 GCA_016186235.1 Candidatus Roizmanbacteria bacterium
AGGAACTAGAATTATGGTCTGGCAAATATTGGAATTGCTCGAAGCTGGCGAGACTTCTAAAAATATATACGAAGCCTATCCATCGCTTCCAAAAGGGTCTATTGAAATCGCTCTCCATTACGCTGCGGAAAAACTAAAACAATCATACTATTCTTCAACGAATGCGTAAAAAATCTGTAGAAACAAGGTTTCTCCTCGATGAGAACGTAGATATTAGGCTTTCTTCTTTTCTCAAGAAAAAAGGTTTTGATGTGGAATTTGCTCCGAAAGGGATAAAAAATAGTAACCTCATAAATTTAGCAAAAGAAAAAGCATGTATCCTTATCACTCATGATAAAGATTTTGCAAACAGTAATCTATACGACCCGGTCACGTTTGCAGGAATGATTGTTCTTCGTATTCATCCTCCTAGACTAAACAACCTGGTGGTTTCCCTTGACAAGTTTCTCAATAAAAACAAATCACTCGATTTTAGAGGCAAAATATTCATTCTAACTGGAGTCTAACCTATAATGAAGGTATGAATACTCAGGAGGAGTCCGAAAACTCTTCGGCGTTAGAAAAAATAAGCGAGGAAAAGCTTTTGGCAGAATTAGCTCGACGCTTGAGAAGTTCTCCGGCTGTTAACCCAACCACAGTAGCTTCTTTAGAATCACTTACGAGTGAATTAAGAGACAGAGTAAATCAACAATTATCGTCAGTTCCCGCTCCCGCAGATACGGTTAGTCCGCAAGAGTTAACAAAAAAGAATTGGGTAGAAATAATAAGACAGCAAGGGAAGGGTTTTCTACATGGAAAGATTCTCCCAGATTGGCTTGATGAAAGTAAACATACACAACCTCAGAAATCCAAAGACGACCTCCCTAATATATTTCCGGGAGCTTTTAACATGAGTGTCGACATGCAGAATGGGCAAGGAGCGTGGTCTCATAGAGATTTCGCTTCGGCAGGCAGACGACCTCATAGCGCTTTTTATTTTTTCTTATTACTTCCAGAACCCAAAGGATCAGAGTTTTCTCAAGCAGTAAGACAAAGTCCTGATTTGCTCGAAGAGGTTTTCCAGGGAGTTTACCCTGGTCTGACAGAAAGAGGACTACAGCGGTTACAGACCGATAAAATAGTGCATATTCTAGCTCCAGACACGATTCGAGATAGAAGCGCTGCTTACAAATTTATGAGAAGAGATTTTCCTAAAGTCTTAGTTAAACCTTGGTCTTACTCAAGAGTCGTGGGTGAACAACCGAAGTAAAAAATTACATCTTTACCTCAACCTCAACACCGGCAGGAAGTTCGAGATGCATGAGAGAATCAATGGTTTGGTTAGTTGGATTAACAATATCGATGAAGCGTTTGTGAATTTTTAAGCCGAAGTGTTCGCGAGCGTCTTTATCGGTGAATGGAGATTTCGTTACTACGTAGACTTCTTTTTTTGTGGGAAGAGGAATTGGCCCTACTACTGAGGCGCCTGTTCTCATTGCCGTATCGACAATCTTTTGACAGGTCTCGTCTATCAGTCTGTGATCGTATGCTTTTAAGCGGATTCGAATCCGTCCCTTTGGCATTGTTTAAAAGTGCAAAAAAACTTATTGGCTTTATTTAAGTATCTTTGTCACAACTCCTGCTCCTACTGTGTGTCCACCTTCCCGAACTGCGAATTTCAGCCCTTCTTCAAGCGCTACTGGATAAATGAGTTTAGCCGTTATTTTCACATTATCTCCAGGCATTACCATCTCTACGCCTGAAGGCAGCGTAACTTCGCCCGTTACATCAGTAGTTCTGATGTAGAATTGCGGCCTGTATCCTTTAAAGAACGGGGTGTGCCGACCTCCTTCTTCTTTTGTAAGGACGTAAATTTCTGCTTCAAACTCCGTGTGAGGAGTCACAGATCCTGGTTTGGCAAGCACTTGGCCTCGCAGTACATCTTCTTTTTCAACTCCTCTAAGTAGCAGCCCTACATTATCGCCTGCCCTTGCCTCATCGAGCGTTTTTCTAAACATCTCGACGCCTGTAACGACGGTTTTCTTTGTGGCTTTTAATCCGACGATTTCAACTTCCTCATTCAACTTAAGAACTCCTCGTTCAACTCTTCCTGTAACGACTGTTCCTCGACCGGCGATCGTAAAGACATCCTCGATCGGCATCAAGAACGGCTTATCGACTGGGCGTGTCGGCTCGGGCATATATTCATCCACGGCTTTTATCAACTCTTCAATAGCTTTTACAGATTCTGGATCATCTGAGAGCGCTTTTAATGCTGATCCTTTGATGACGGGAACCTTATCACCGGGAAATTTATATTTCTTCAGGAGGTCCCTTATTTCCATTTCAACAAGATCAAGAAGTTCCTTGTCTTGTACCATATCTACCTTATTCAAAAAGACAACGACAGCCGGAACGTTTACTTGTCGTGCAAGTAAAATATGTTCGCGGGTTTGGGGCATCGGTCCATCCGGCGCAGATACCACCAAGATTGCTCCATCCATTTGAGCAGCTCCTGTAATCATATTCTTGATGTAGTCTGCATGACCTGGAGCATCGATATGTGCATAATGTCTTTTGTCAGTTTCGTATTCTGAATGGTGAAGATTGATGGTAACGCCACGAGCTCTTTCTTCTGGAGCTTTATCGATGTCCTCATACTTGAGAAACTTTGCTTGGCCTTTCTTTGACAAAACGTAGTGAATCGCTGATGTCAGAGTAGTCTTACCATGATCGACGTGGCCGATCGTTCCAATATTTAAATGAGGTTTGGTTCTTTTGAAAACTCCTTGTGCCATATTTTCTCAATTATATATAAAAAGATAAAAAATGCAAGACTTTATTCAGCCTAACTTTTTACTTAAAAAAAGTCAAGACCTATTGACAATTGATTTTTCTTTGGAACTTATTTATTATGGTTAAAGATGACAAAACTTAAAACATTTTGGCACGTCTTCACAAATAGTCTCATCCCAAACACAAGCTATTATCACAAGATTTTAAAGAGCCCTTTTTCGTTTTCTCTTAAGTATTTCCTAACATTGATTGTCATTTTAAATTTACTTTTTGGCGCTTTTCTTGCTCTAAAACTCAACCCTTGGAAGATACATGAGACATTCCAAAGTTTAGTGTCAAGCCTCGATGAATTTCCTAATAATTTGACTATCAGCGTCAAAGATGGAGTTCTCATGACTAATTACAACAAACCTTATTTTCTTTGGTTTGATTATAAAGATAGCAAACGTTTGCTTCTTGTCATCGATGAAACCGCAACAGCTGAAAAAATTTATGAATATAGATCCGATATGCTTTTGACAAGAGGAGAACTTGTTATCAGAAATCCTAAAGACACTTCAGAAATACAAATACTTAACCTTTCTTACGTTAACCAACAGACTATAAATAAAGATATCATTTTAAAAGTCCAGGAATATATTCGTGAGATAACACGGTTTATTCTTTTGAGTTATCCTCTACTGTTGATTCTTACTATGATATTTTTAGTACTGGCCTCTTTTTTTTCAACAGCGCTCTATCTTGTCATTGCAAGCGCGGTGGTGTATATTTTCTATCTGTTCTTTTTGAGGAAAAAAACTCAACCAACCTTTAAAAACGCCTTTCAGATCTCGCTTCACTCGATTACTACACCGCTTCTTTTAAATTATGTTCTCGGAATGTTTTACCTCGGCATACCGCTCTTACCATTTTTCTTTTTATTCCTCATCGTCGTCTTTACGTTTGCCGGAATCTACGACGCTCACCTCCACAATACGAATCATCATCGGAGAGAATAGCTACAAGAGTACTTCCACTTTTGTTACAATGAATGGATGGACCTAGAGGAAACTACGGCTCTTAATCCCGAACAGAAACAATCAGTCGAATATACCAGAGGACCTCTCCTCATTATAGCCGGCGCAGGGACGGGAAAAACCAGAATTATAGTTGAAAAAATTAAATACCTCATCAAACAAAATCTTGCAAAACCTGAACAAATTCTTGCTTTGACCTTCACCGAGAAAGCAGCCTCAGAAATGGAAGAACGAGTTGATAAAGCAATTCCCTATGGATATTTCCAGATGTGGATTTCAACGTTTCATTCCTTTGCTGACCAAATTCTCAAGGAGCACGCAGCCCATATCGGACTCCCGCCTGACTTTCGTATCATAACCGATGCCGAGGTAATACTTTTTTTGAGAAAAAATCTCTTTCTCTTTCGGCTCGATTACTTTCGCCCCTTAGGAAACCCAACCAAATTTCTTGAGGCGTTTGTACAACACTTTGCAAGACTACGGGACGAAAATATTTCTCCTTATGACTATCTCTTATGGGCTAAGAATGTCAGCAAAAAAGAGTTGGATAATGAAGAAAAAGCAAAATATCTCGAATTAGCCCATACCTATAAAAAATATCAAGAGCTTAAGATTAAAGAAAATCTTGCGGATTTCTCTGACTTAGTGTTTTATCTTATAGAGCTTTTTAAGAAAAGAGAAAGCGTACTCGATTTGTACCGACGTACTTTCAAGTATGTTCTTGTCGATGAATTTCAAGATACAAATATTGCTCAGTATCAACTGCTAAAACTTCTCTGCCCGCCGCTGAAACAACCGCAATTAACAGTGGTCGGGGATGATTCCCAAGCTATATATAAATTTAGGGGGGCCTCTGTCTCAAATATTCTTACTTTTATTCATGATTATCCTAAAGCCAAACAGATTACTCTAAGAAATAACTACCGATCAAATCAATCCATTCTCGACTCGGCATATCGCCTCATAAAACACAACGATCCTGCAATGGATATATTTCGAATTGACATTAAAGATATAAGCCTTCTTTTAGCTTTCTCGAAAAAAATTAGCAGATCGCTTTTTGACGCCATTGAAATTTATACCTCTTTCTTTGGGGATAAGCAGCAGGAGTTTACCAATTACGAGAAATATCTCCCTCTTGTAAAAGAAGAAAGTCGAAAAAAACTGCAGGATATTCTCCACATGATAAAACGCCACCTCGGCCTTCTGAGAAAAGAAACAGCCGGCCAAATTCTCTATTTTTTCCTTGAAGACACAAAATATTTGAATAGCCTTGTTTCATATAAAACTGAGAAGGATGAAAAGATTGCTCTCAACATCTCGAAGTTTTTTAATAAACTCAAATCATTCGAAACTACTCACGAGGATGCATCGGTTACGAGCGTAGTCGAGTACATCGACATGAGTATGCGGTTAGGAGAATCACCGCTCGCAACAGAAACAGATATTGCTAGCTATAATGCGGTAAATATGTTGACTGTGCATTCAGCCAAAGGACTCGAGTTTCCAATCGTCTTCCTCGTCAACTTAAGCCGCGGACGATTTCCCACCTATTCCAAAAAGGAAGCAATCCCTATTCCTCAAGCGCTGATCAAGGAAATACTTCCAGAGGGAGATTATCATCTCGAGGAAGAACGACGCCTTTTTTACGTCGGGATGACTCGTGCGATGGATAAGGTATTTACGTCGGCCTCCGTGCTTTATGGCGAAGGAAAAAGGGAAAGAAAATTGTCGCCGTTTGTGATAGAAGCTCTAGGCGTTGACTTTATTAAAAAACATCTTGTTGTAAGGAAGGACGAAAAACAACAGCTCACAATCTTTGATTTTAAAAAGGTCGAGGAGAAAATCAGCAAAGAAAAAATGCCTATCACTCACTTTTCTTATTCACAAATAGAATCCTATAAACTGTGCCCGCTCCAGTATAAATATCGCTATGTCTTAAAGATACCAACCACACCATCGTCCGCGACCTCTTTTGGTGAAAGCATCCACAAAGTGCTCCAGAAATTTTATCAGGAGTTTTTAAGCAATACTTCTATCAGTAAAGAAAGGTTGATTCAAATCCTTCGCGAAGTATGGGTCCCTGTCGGATACGACACAGAGGTGCACGAAGCAAAGATGAAAAAAGAAGCCGAGAAAATGCTGCTTACTTTTTTTGAAAAATATCACAACCCAGCTATAAAAATAGTCGCTCTCGAGAAGCTCTTCAAGATTAAAGTAGACAACTCCACATTTATTACCGGTAAAATTGATCGGGTAGACGTAAATGGCAACAACGGCATTGAAATTATTGATTACAAAACGGGCCAAAAACCAGATAAGGATAAATTACAACAAAGCCTTCAGCTCTCTATCTACGCACTCGCAGCAACTGATAAAGGACTCTATAACAAGAAATTAGACGAAGTTACCCTTACGTTTTACTACTTACAAAAGCTGGAAAAGTTCTCAATGAAAAGAACTGCTAAAGACATGGAAAAGATGCATGAAAAGATAAAATCAACTGTCAAAAACATACGACAGAATGAGTTTCTTCCTAATGTTGGCCCGTGGTGCGACTTCTGCGCTTTTCGGATGATCTGCGAGGCCTGGCAGTAAACCTCGCTAAGCGGGGAAAATTTGGTACAATACAAGATATGGCGGAAAGGATCGTCGGATCATCTTTTTTTGGCAAACTTCTTGAAATCTGCATCCCCCTTTTGACGTGGATCATTATAACTTTACCAATCTGGCTGTCTCCTTTCCATCCCGCAGTGGTAGCATATTTCATCATCTGCTTTGACCTTTACTTTTTATATAAAGCAGCCACATTTACCTATCTTGCAACGATTTCCTACCGAAAAGTGGCACTCGTGAAAAAGAATTCGTATGATAAAAAACTGCTTGGAATGAGAAGTGCTGATGAATTAAGGCACTTTATCATTATTCCGAACTATAGTGAGCCGCTTCATAAACTGGATGCGACACTCTCGGCGATCGTAAAAACTGACTATCCTTTTAAGAATATCTATCTTGTTTTGGCGTTTGAAGAACGCGAAACAGACGCACAGAAAAAAGCTCAAGCCTTAGAGAAAAAATATAGGCCTTTTTTTCAAGACATTGTTGTTACCTATCATCCTTTGCTTTCGCATGAAGCTCAGGGAAAGGCGAGTAACCAAACCTACTCCGCTAAAATTGTCGACGAGTACGTGATAAGAAATAACTTGAAACGTGAGAATGTGATCATTACGATTTGTGATGCAGATAGTCAGCTTCCCAAAAATTATTTCTCTTATCTAAGCTACACCTATCTCAAAGATTCTGACCGTCTCTATCATTTCTACTGGGCTCCTGTGCTCCTTTATAATAACTTTTGGAAGCTGCCTTTTTTCGTAAGAATGCAGGCGACTCTTTCTTCGATCATCCGGCTCGCATTTGCATCGCTTAAAGAAGACCTTATACAGATTTCCACTTATTCAGTGAGTCTCTCTCTTCTTAAAAAAATTAACTTTTGGGACGTCGATGTAATACCGGAAGATTGGCATGTGTTTTATCAAGCTTTCTTTACCTTTGGAGAAAGAATAAAAACAATCCCTCTTTTCACTATCGTCAATAGCGATGCGGTCTACTCGGGAGGACTCATAAAAACCTCGACCAACCGGTACGATCAGGAGCGACGCTGGGCATGGGGTGTCTCTGACATCGGCTATACTTTAAAAAGATTCTTTAGGACTCCGCACATAAGAGTTATTCCTAAATTGAAAAGAATTCTCTTCCTCATCGAAGCTCACCTTTTTTGGCCCACTTCTTTTTTCATTCTTACGATAAGCGCTTCGATTCCTCCACTCGTGAATCCTGTATTTAAAAGAACCGTTCTCGGATTCCTTTTGCCTCAACTCTCAGGCTTGATCCTAACGACGGCGTCTGTTCTCCTCATCCTGTATGTCTACCTCGACTTCAAACTACGGCAGAATGTAAATGTCAAAACCAAACCATTGGCTGTTCCCTTTCTTTTCATTCAATGGTACTTTCTTCCGTGGGTATCGTTTCTTTTCTCCTCTCTACCAGCATTAGAAGCACATACCAGAATATTGCTCGGGAAGAAAATTAGATACAAAGTCACCGAAAAAGTCTGAATATGAACTTTCTCTTCAATTCAACGCCTCTCAAATTTTTAGTGCAAGATCTCTGGCGTGACGAAGCTTTTTCCTTTTTGCTCGCCAAAAAAAACATATTCGAAATTATTATCTTAAGCGCGAAAGACTATACGCCTCCTCTCCACGCAATACTTCTCCATTTTTGGGTAAAACTTTTTGGTACATCAGAAATTTCCTTGCGAATTCCTTCCTTGCTTTTTTACTGGGCCACCATTTACGTCAGCTATCTCTTTCTTAAAAACATCTTTAGATTTGGCAATAAAAAATCTTTTTTCTATCTTATTTTTTTGTCATAAATCCGGTCCTCGTCTACTATGCTTTTGAAGCCAGAGGTTACACCTTATTTGCTTTTTTATCAATGCTTTCGTTTTACTTTTTCTACCAAAAAAAATTCAGACAGTACCTTTTAGCAACAGTCCTCGGACTCTATTCTCACTATTTCATGGTCTTCGTAATTCTAAGCCAGATTGCATACGTTTATATGTCTCACCATAACAAGAAAGAGCGAGAAAAATTTGTTGTACTTGCTTTAAAAGT
>JACPMD010000124.1 GCA_016186235.1 Candidatus Roizmanbacteria bacterium
CCTGTACGTTATGGGTTTTTCTTTTTGGGGTAAAAGTAGACTCATCCTTCGATCTCTTTTATTAATTCGCTCTATGAAGACTTTTATCTTTTGACCTGTTTCGAGTTCTTCTTTCCCAGTGAGTTTGCTTATATGGATAAGTCCTTCTACGCCTGGCTCTAGTCGTACAAAGTAACCATATCGTTCTTTTCGTACTACCTCTCCCTCTATTTCTTTATCTTTGGGATATTTCTTCTCGATATCCTCCCACGGATCTTGTGTGAGTCGTTTGAGTGATAAGTTAAGTTTTAAATCTTGTGTATTTTTTTCCACAACCAAGACATCGAGCATTTCGCTAACCTTGACGTAATCAGCAGCGCTTGACACTTTTTCCCAAGAAATTTCTGATATGTGAATGAGGCCTTCTACTCCTTCAACTTCACAGAAAATGCCAAACTCTGAAACTCCTAATACTTTTGCCTTATATTTTTTTCCAACTTTGATTTTATCGAAACGGCGCTTTAGTTCTTTCTGAGAGATCTTAAGAACGGCGGCCTTCTGAGAAACGACAAGACGATTTTTCTCTTCATCTACCTCTAAAATTTTTACCTTGGTTTTTTGGCCCTGTAGTTTCTCTGGATTATTGATGTACTCTTCAGTCAGCTGAATTTTTGGAATAACGCCTCGTATTCCCATGAAATCTATGAACACTCCGCCCTTTCCATATTCGCCGCACACCACTTCTATTTCTTCTTCTTTTTCTTTTTTTTCATTAAGTATCTCCCATTTTCCTTTGTGGAAAAACTTTCGTAGCGAAACTACAGGAAACCCCTCCTTTGACTCAGGAGTAATAATCCTCACCCTCACAACACCACCTTCTTTTAAGTAGGGTGAATAGGATGTGATTTCCTTGAGTTCAAGATCTCCTAACACCGCGTACGCCTTTGCTCCTATGTCAAAAAGCACTCCCTTTTTTGACAACGTTACTATTTTGGCGTCTAGTTCTTCTCCTTTTTTAAGAAAGGGGGGCTTGTGTTTTTTAAGAAGCGCCTCCATTGGGTGCGCAGATATTTTTCTTGGCATCAAATGTTTTCCTCCTTCAGATTCAAGACAGGAGATATAACTATAACAAACTCAAGCAAAAAAAACAAGCCAAATTGCTACTTGATTTTGATGACTTGGTGGTGTATATTATAGGGTACTATGGATAATGTATTACTTCCGAATCTACTTGAGAAGTTTGTCAATCACTTAAAATCTCAGGGAAAGTCAGATTTTACTATCGTTGCCTATAGGAAAGATCTTGAACAATTTATAGGCTTTTTAACAGGGAAAGAAAAGAATGATATTAGAGAAGTAAAGAAAGAGGACATCGATGCATTTATCGCAAAACTGCTTCAAGACAACTATACAAAAAAGTCTGCGTCCCGGAAACTCAATTCAATTCGAACTTTTTTTAGATACCTTAAAAATGAAGGAGTAATCGAGCAAAATCCATCACTCGACGTATCTCATCCCAAATACACGCAGTCGCCTCCACGAATATTCAGCAAGCTCGAGTATAGGGCGCTACGCGACGTTGCCAAAGAGGATCCTCGAACTTATGCTCTTGTCGAACTTTTATTGCAAACAGGGATTAAAATTGGAGAACTTGCCAACTTAAGGCTTTCTGATATTAAGGATTCTTCCCTTTATATTCGTTCCTATGGAAAAAACCCTCAAAGAGATGTTCCGCTCAATAAAGCGGCAAAAAAATCTCTCCAAGAATACTTAAAAGCAAGAGGCGGAAACGCCCAAAACGGCCAAGACGATCACTTCTTTATCACGCGAACTGGACACCCTCTTCTTATTCGAAACATCCGACAAATCATCACGCGTTGCTTTCGTGAAGTTGGGATTGAAAACGCAACGGTGAATGATCTACGAAATACCTTTATCGCCTACCAACTCATGAATGGCGCATCAATTGAGTATATTGCTAAAGTTGTAGGACATAGGCGCCTCTCCTCTACCGAACGCTTCCTCAACCTCGTCAAGGAAGAGACCGAAAGAAAAGAAAAGTTAGGAGAATTATGAATCTTAACGTTTTCACCGATGGGGGTTCGATCAACAACCCGGGTCGAGCTGCAATAGCTTACATCGTCTCCTTAAACGACAAATTGCTCTTTAAGTTCTCAAAACGAATTGGAATCAACACGAACAATTTCGCCGAATATTCAGCTCTCGTTGGCGCGCTGGAATGGGTAAAGAATAATACGAAACTCCTCTACTCACAAAATAATGCATGCGTTAGAATTCCCCTGCGATTTTTAGGAAATCGGAGACAGGAGTCTGCTCAAATTACAAAAGTGGTTTGTCATTCCGACTCTCATTTAATGGTCAATCAACTCAATGGACTATTTAAAGTAAAAAATTCTGTGATCCGCGACTTTATAATGAAGGTTCGAATCGTAGAGCAGGAGGTAACTATACCAATACTTTATAAATACATTCCCAGGGAGCAAAACAGATTTGCCGATTCGCTCGTTAAGAAGGAACTGCTATTCTTACCGGCATGATGATATGAAGAAAGTGTTCGCCGTCTTCGGTTTTAAAAACGACTGGGGCATCCGGTCTAAGCACCTCTATAATAATTTTTTTGCTTTTGCTGTGATTGAGAAAATCGAGTAGAAATTTGTAGTTAAAAGCCACTTTCTGCTCATCCCCGTCTATTTCTGCTTCTTGAAAGGCATTGTTTTCGTCTCCTGCGTCGGTTTTCGGCTTGATCCATATGCCATCCTTTACCATCTGTACAATTACGATATTAGAAAAGTCTCGAGCAAAAACAGAAATGAGTTTAATATTTCGTAAAAATTCCTCTGCTTCGATAGTCACCGTTGTCCTTCTTTCCGTGGGAATTACCTTTTCAAAGGGGGGAAAATCTCCTTCTATGAGGCGTGAAAAAAATTCTGCATTATCAAGAGAAAACACAATCATCTTTTCATTTTTTAAGTAACAGAACTTCACTTCTTTTTCCTCCTTAATGAATTGAAGAACCTCGCTCAAAAAATCCGCGGGAATAATAACCGATGGAATATCTATTTCTTTTTTGGCTTTTACTAAGGAAAGTCTGAAACCGTCGGTTGAGACAATGATGAGATTTTCCTGGGTAAGAAAATTCACTCCCGTGAGAACCGGCCTTGTTTCATCGTAAGATGCTGAGAACAATACTATTGGAAGGTTTTTGAGTAAAAAATCCGTCTTTATTGTCTGTCCTTTTTCCTCTATTTTAGGAGGAAGTGGAAAGTCTTCTTTAGCTATAAGAGGAAAGTTTCCCTTCGTTTTTCCAGAGACAATAGTTATTTGTTTTTCCTTTACCTCGATCTCGAGTTTCCCAGGAGGTAAGAAATTTATATATTCGCTTAGTTTTTTTGGCTCAATTACAACTTCTATTTCTTTTTCTAACTCTACTTTTAAACTTGTATGAAGATATGAACTAAGATTGCTCGAGTAAAAGTGTAAAGAATTTTTCGTTCCTTTGAGTAAGACGCCTTGTAGAGTTAACGAAGAAGTTAATTTGGTTGAGGTAAAATGAGACGCGAGTGTTAATTTTTCAAGGAATAACTCTTTGTTTATGATGAATTTCATTTATTTCTTTATTAAAGATATTAATAGTAGTATTAGCGCTTGGGTATAAAAAAATAAAAAACAGAAGGGATTTTCAAGACAAAGAGAATTGAAATTTTTCCGTGTTTATAAGGAGTGGATATCATGTTGAAAGACCAAGAGATGTAATAATCCCATCAATCTCCTGCTTAATCGTCGGATTTTTTATAATGAGCCCGCTCATTTTATCAACAGCATGGATTACCGTGGTGTGATCCTTTCTCTTTAAAAGGAAGGCAATCTCTTCCAGTTTTAACTTAAGGTGACTTCTGAGGATGTACATCACGATTTGCCGCGGCAAAACGATACTTTCATTTCTGACCGGGCCACGAAGATGAGACTGTTTAACATTGTAATAAGAGCAAACTGTTTTTATGACATCTTGAGGAAGAACGCGGAATGAGTTGGTTTTTTGTCTTTGGGAGAAGAAAAGATCCACGGCTTCTAGGTCTATTTTTTCTTTCTGGCCCAAGATTTTTGCATATAAGGAAAGAAGTGTTCCTTCTAGCCCGCGCGTATCGGTTATCTGTTCGGCGATGATTTTTGCGGCGTCGATATCGATTTCTATATTTTTCTCTCTTGCTTTGATGAGAAGAATCGCCGTTCTGAGTTCAAAATCCGGCGGCTGTATATCTACAATGAGTCCGCCCGAAAATCTCGACCGAAGACGGTCCTCTAAGTTTTTAATTTCTGACGGCGGCCTGTCTGAGGTGAGAATAATCTGTCCTCCGGCAGAAACAACAGAGTTAAACGTGTGGAAAAACTCTTC
This sequence comes from Candidatus Roizmanbacteria bacterium, assembly GCA_016186235.1. GTDB lineage: Bacteria > Patescibacteriota > Microgenomatia > UBA1406 > GWC2-37-13 > JACPMD01. The sequence goes on from JACPMD010000124.1 coordinate 4,394, forward strand.
TTGTACGGTTTGTTTTCCTGCAATGAACTGGACGTCATCAACAATAAATAGAGAGAGTTTTCGATATTTTCTTCTGAAACGAGGCGTTGATTTTTCCCTAATACCCTCGATGAGCTCGTTAGTGAACTGATCTCCTGGACAGAAAAAAACCTTTTTACTTGTATCTTTTTGTAGAACCTTTCTTGCGACCGATTGAGCGAGATGTGTTTTTCCTACCCCTACCCCGCCATAAAAGAGAAGGGGGTTATATGAGTGTCCTGGATTATCTGCGACGGCCTGAGCTGCGGCAAACGCAACCTGATTTGTCGTTGAGACCGCAAAGTTTTCGAAGCTATATTTTGCATGCAACCCAGCTTGATAAAAAACATCCTCAAGAGAAGGCTGAAAGGAAAGAAGCGGCGCCTCTTTCGGAATTTTTTTAGAGGGGATTACCACAAGTTCAACAGACATTTTTTTATGAGTAAAAGCAGAGAGCGTCAGTTCTATCTCGCTCACTTTCTTCTCCAAAAAGAATTTAAATGCTTGGTTGTGGCAGCCGAGGATTATTCTATTTTCGCTCAGCTCGATGGGTTTTAACTGCTTAAGAAGCGAGTATAAAACCGGAATTTTTTTCTTGTTTGTCTCTAAAGATTTAAGAAAGCCAGTCCAGAAAGCAGACAGCATAAAGATAATTTACTAATGTGGATAACTTGTCCACAAATCCTACACATTTTCACACGACCAGTCAATAGGTATAAATGGATCAATTAGAATAGAAATGTGGTAAGATACTCCTATGCGAAAATACACTCTTGACGCCAATCTGTTTTTTAACATGGAGGCTGACTTGGGATTGGGAGAAAAAACTGAAGAAGTGGTAACGCAGCTTGCCAGTATGGGTAAAAAATTAAAGACAAGTAAAAAAGCCGAATTTTTTATGCCGCCACGAGTAGTCGATGAGTTTTTGAGTTTTTTTGACGACAAAGGACAACCGTTTATAAAAGATTTTTTGTCTGTGATTACTGTTCAGTCTCCTGACCTAGGGAAGCTTGCTTTCCCGGCGCAAACATTTTACAAGCTCGTTGATGATATACGCTTAAGAAGCTATAAGGGTTTAAATATCGGCGAGGAGGAAATTGAAAAAGCCGGCAGGCTTATGATGGGAAAAAAAGAGCTCGCTACAAAAGAATTTCAAATACAGATAGGCGAGGTTATCAAAAAATTTCGCGCCCGGTACCGCCAGGCTACCCGATTCGGTTTCTTAGATAGCCTAGCAGATCTCGATCTTATTACCCTAACAAAAGAACTCGGTGGAATTTTAGTATCAACTGATGAAGGAGTAATTGGTTGGGGAAGAGTTTTTGGCGTTAAAGAGGCGCCGCCTGAGGTGTGGAAGAAGCAGTTGGACGACCTACTTGCGGAGTCTTAACTTCTTCTTCATCAGGAATAAGGCGTGAAAGCGCATCTACCATTTTATCGGTGAAACTTCTCTGTGGTTTTTCTTGATAGATCAAGTGTTCAGAGAGAATGAGCGTGAGATGCTTTTTTAACTCTTCATTCGGTACCACCATATAAGCGTGGTAGTAGTAAGGCGCATGTCCCACGAGCGTTAAGACAAAAAATCCAAATCGCGTTGTGAAATAGAAATGTGAGATTCCTTCCCAGCGCAAGGTGATTCCTGTTGTCTCAATGCCAAACTTGGTAATCTTGTTCTCTACTTCAGGCGGAGGAGTTATGGTCAAAACGTAAAAAAGAAATAGCAGAGACCAAATAGGAATAAGAAGAATCTTGTCGCCAAAAAAGAGAATAATAAGCGATAAAAGCAATGCTACGGTTAGGTAAAAACGAAGTACTAATTTAGACCTTTTTTTATAGGGCCGAAGCGGCGCCTTCCAGGAAAATAATACTTGAGGGTTTTCTGTCTTTGTTTGCTGATCATTCATACTATATTCTCGACTTTTTTCGAGCAAAAGTCAAGCGTGGGTCGTATAGAGCTATATTAATAGAGAGGTTGTTTTAACAATCTTATTTTGGTATAATAGCTGCGTGGACAATTTCAATAAAATTCTTTCCTTTGTTTTGGGTCTTGTTGTGGTAATCGTGTTTATTGCAGTGATAACAGGAAGACTTAACTTAAGAAATAGACTTGCGCGAGTAAGCGGCGTGAGTCCAACGCCGAAACAGAGTCCAACACCAACGAGAAATGTTTATATTACTCCCACGCCTAC
>JACPMD010000121.1 GCA_016186235.1 Candidatus Roizmanbacteria bacterium
AATATCAAAAGAATTCTCGGTGAAATAGCCGAGAGTAAGGAGTCAGTTGATCAGTTCAGTCTGTCATCATCGCCATTTTCAAATTCAGGACTTAAAGCCGAATCAAAACTTGCTGATGGCAGGGCGGCTAACTTGAAGTCATTTTTCAGGAACCATAATTCTCCACTCTACGACTATGCAGAGCTTATTGTTGAAGTATCGGACAAACATAAGTTTGACTACCGGCTGCTCGCAGCCATAGCCATGCAAGAATCAAACTTGTGCAAGTATATTCCTGCAAATTCGAATAATTGTTGGGGGTGGGGAATCTACGGGAATACGGTTACCAGATTTTCTTCCTATGAAGAGGCGATTGAAACGGTAGCAGGGGGAATAAAAAGCGACTACATAGATAGAGGGTTGCTTACTGCCAGCGCAATAATGTCGAGGTATACTCCATCTTCAAATGGTAGTTGGGCCAATAGCGTGAATCATTTTTTGAGACTACTTGAGTAGTTTTACTGCACGGATCGTGCCGATTGAAGCTCCTGTGAAAGAGAATATTGCGTCCCTTTCTTTTTAGAAAACGCGAGAAATAATGAACCTCTTTTTTTCCTCTTCGTGACCATTGCTTGGAGCCATGTTCTTGATTCTCCTATTTTCTCGCGCAGCGTTCGCAGGATACCAAGTACTATTTCAAGGAAACGAATATGATATATGCCCGGTTTATCTGGGAGAGATTCTAAGGTTATTTTTTGTACATCTTTGACTTCATTGAGAAGAGCAGCATCTGATTTTTTTATAAACTCGATTTCTTTCCTGATTTGATCAATGAGCTGTCGAATCTCTTTTTTAACAATTTCTTTCTCATAGTATTCCTGATAATTAAAGAGAGAAAATTCTCGCCTTGGCTGAGGCTGTTTTTTTTTTTTTTTTTCCCATCCTAAATTTTCTGAGGGACGGTCATAATCTTGATCATAATTACCGAAGAACTGGTCAAATATTCCAGAACCAATGCCTGATCCAATTTTCTTAAACTCATTTGCAGTATTTTTAACTACGCTCGAAGGGAGGTTTTTAAGCGTTTCAATGGTATTATTTTGCTTATTCACAGGCCTTTTCTGATTTGCTCCAGAGGCTTTTGTAGTCATGAGTCTATTTTACTACAGGCCCAAAAGATAGTCAAGCGTTTTTTGTTTGCGCAAAATCATCGCATAGAAATAAGAGTTGTCCCGAGCCTTTTTACGCTCAGTTTCGTCTTTTATTGAGCTTAAGAGCTTTTCGATATCAGACTGTTCGACTTTAATCCCCTCCTTTTCTGATAACTCCGAGAGGATAAATTCAATCTTATAGCTTTCCTCGATTTCATTCTTGTACCGACTCTTCAATTCTTCCATAGTCGTATTCTTTGATTTTAGATACGATTCGGTGGTGAGGCCAATTTTCTCTACGTCATCGACGAGCCGAGCTAATCTGCGATTCAATTCCTCTTCGAGTATTAAATCGGATATCTCTACAGAAACTTCTTTTAGGAGTGTAGTCAAAATTTCATTAAGGAGCGATTGACGATCTTTTGCTTCCTTTTCCTGTTTCTCCTTTTCATTTTTTCCAGGAGTCCAGATATCAGCTTTTTTGTGTGTGTCTTTAACGTTTTTTATGAGCTCTTTATAATTTCCCAGACTAACAAGAGGTTTTAATGCAATCGTAATTTTAATCTGCCAATCCTCGCCTTCTTTTGCTTTTACCAACTCTATTTTAGGAGATATAACCGGTTGAAGGTTTTCTTTTTTGATGATCTCTTGGTAAATCTTGGGCAAAAGAGTACGAATAAGCTCTTGATAGACTGTTTCTTTTGGCAGGTGTTTCTCTGCTACTCCCGGAGGAACTTTCCCTTTTCGGAATCCCTGAACTGACAAATCTTTGAGGAGTAACTGAAACGTATTCTTATACTCTTTAGCTACAGTATCATTTGACAGGTTTACGTTGACATCTAGGGTATTTTTCGGAAGTTTTTTTAGGCTAAACGAATACATAGTATGTATTGTAGGCTAGGTAGCGTCCAAAAACAATTCAATTTTGTACTCCTCGTTGGAAAATTGATCCATAAAGTATGATACTCTTTCTGCCCAGGTTGGACTCTCAGCATAGATCGGCGCAATTTGCTCAATTGTTTGAGCCCCTTTGTTTATATAGTTTTCTCGAAGCCCTTGAGCCACAGTCAGAATCCCTTCTCTCCATGATGGGAAAAGCATAGAGCCGCCGTCCCAACCAAAAGGGTTAAACGACGCCGGGTAGATAAATTTACCAAAAGTAGACTCGAGACCAGAAATAGAAGGCAGTAAATAACAGTCGAGATTGTATTTTTGGCAGGCTTCGATAAAGTCGTCTACAGCAATAACGAGCGGAGAGCGATGTTTTTCGAGCATTTTCTTGATCACAAATTGCTTCTTGATAAGAGATTTTCGTTCTGATTTATTCATGGATGTGTCATACACCTGTGCGGAGGCACCAGAGACGACCTCCTCTGAATAAACTGCCGAGGGTGATAAAAGAAAGAGCAAGAGAAAAAAAACAATACCGAGAATTATTTTCATAGATTTTGGGTTACAAAAAAATCCTAAAGCTACTCCGACAGAGTCTGAATAACCTTAGGATCTAAGAGCGTATTATAGCAAACTATTATAAGCTTGTCAAGTACCCTCTCTTTTTGTATAATAGTACACTCTGAAAGCTATGCTTATGTCGATCAAATTTTTGGAATCAGTTATCAGAATTACCTATAAGATTCTTTCTTATGCAGCATTTTTCTTTCTTGTTCTATCTGCAGTATCGGTTGCAGCGATTAATTCTTATCTCTTCAATGAACTACAATCAATAGAAGGAGCTCAGCAGTCCTTGATTATAGGTTGGAGCATTTCATTAGGCCTCTTATTCTTAAGCAGATTTATAAAAAAACTATCAGAAGAACTAAGTGGACCCGAGAGGATTTGAACCTCTGACCTTCACAATGTCAATGTGACGCTCTAGCCAACTGAGCTACGAGTCCTAATTATATTATACACTTTTTCCGCGACTCCTTTTTATCGACGCAATGGACTTGAATTTTCCCTTTCCCTACGCTATAATACGATGCTACAATGAATTTTCTATCGCTTTTTGCTATACCTTTTGATTTTATTATCGGTTACTATCTTTTCATGGAGGTGTTGCCACGGACGCTGGAATATTCGCAGTATATTGCGGCCGGAGCACTTACGCTTTCTGTTCTTTTACTCCTCTCAGGTATTGTGAATTTTGTACTTTTATTTATATATCTTATAGGTTTTTTTGTATTTCGTATGTCTTCACTTTCACTAAAGTTTTGGAACGTCGGTACTTACGGCTTGACACAGGCAATAAGACGTATTAAAATTAATTCAATGATAAAAAATCTTTTCGTTAATAACACCACTACAACCGCCTCTTAAACGGAGGGTTGTATTGTGTGCAAAATTTCACCCTCCGCAAGGAGGGTTTTTTAATTTATGAGCAATATTTATATTTTTAAACAATTATCTTGCACCACAACTACCGCGCTTCCGTGGGCGGAGTTGTAGTGGAGGAAAAATAAAACTTATACAACCCGCCCAAAAGGCGGGTTTTTTTAGTAGAAGGGAGTGAGGAAATTATGAGTGAAAACATCGGTCAAGTCGAATTAGCTAATAAACTTATTGACTTTGTTGTGTTACCGTTTTCTGATCCAGGCAGAATAAATGATAGAAGCTTGTTTAGTAAAGCATTTCAATATTATATTTCTCTTGGTCAGCCAATTCAGGTGGCAGGATTTATCGGGCAGGGAGGAAAAGATCATTTAGGAAAGAGCGATATGGGGCTGCTAGATAAATATCACAGATTCTCATTAGAAATGAACAGATATTATAGCGGGGGTGCACAAGTCAGTTTAATTGGCGCAGATATTCACGGCATCGAAAATAGCATAGAGAATCGGGGTTATTTAGAATTGATTCAAGTTCAGGCTCTTCGATTTGGGTTTAATTGGAGACTCTTATCAGAGCTTTATAGAGAGAAGGGGTTGGTGGCACCATCAGTATGGGACAATGACCGCTTTTATGGGAGAGATGATCGTCCGGAATATCAAGAATGGGTCTCTATACCGGCAGATATTAAGGCATCTCTGAGAAAAGCTGCAGACAGACATAATGGAAAAGGTTTTGATAGC
>JACPMD010000134.1 GCA_016186235.1 Candidatus Roizmanbacteria bacterium
AGTAATCGCGGATCAGCAATGCCGCGGTGAATACGTTCTTGCCTCTTGCACACACCGCCCGTCAAGCCAACAAAGTCGGGAATATTTGAACCTCGTTTTACGGGAGAGAATATTTCCGGCGATGGGGGTTAAGTCGTAACAAGGTATCCGTTCTGGAAGGAGCGGATGGATCACCTCCTTTCTAATTTTTTTCTTAGTAAAAAAATTAGTCCGTCCCGATTGAATCGGGGATGACTCTAAACAACCGTTTCCTAACCCGTTTATTGTATTAAAAACTTTCAGCGAAGAATCTCAATCTTCATACCTGGCTTCGGATGATTAAAAGCATGAACTCCAGTAGTCGGATTTTCTTCGGTAAAATGGCGCCATACGCTTATTTCAAGATAGGGATTGTCTTTATGGCCTGAAGAACCAGGATAAATTACTAACTCGCCCGGTTCTCCTCCAAATAAGTTTGTAACAAATCGCGCTTGCTTTTCAATGTTATTTATTTTTATCTTTATCATGTCTCCAAATTCATATTTTCCCTTAAAGTCCTCAAGCTTTACTAATGTTTTAATATTTCCAAAATTATCTATATGAGTTACATAGTATCCAGAAAGTGAGGGGATGATATTTGATGAGACTTCTTCAAGCTCTAGTTCGTCTTCCATCTCATCCATAAGGTGTGCGGCTAACCTTGCGTAGAGATCACGGGAATGAAATTTGCCCTGGAGATTTGTACTTTGATATTCAAACACCTCTTCTATCTTGTCTTTTATCAGAGAAAAATTAAAACCAGCATTTGGTCCATTCAAATAAATTCCTGATTTCAGCCGAATAATTAATGGCCTTGCTCCTTCTGCTTTTTTGAGTGCGTGATCTGAATGCAGTCGGGGATCGCTATTTTGAAAGACAACTGTTTCCAGAGGAATCCCGTAGCGCTCTTCTGTCTCCACAATCTGTGAAACAAGAAATGAAGTGTGAATCGTAGACGGCGTTGAGTGAATAAAGGTTATTACGCCGCCATTATGATCTTTTAGATAACCTTCGACAGCAGATCTTACTTCTTGACATGATAATGTATCCGAGGCCCAATCAGCAACAATAATCAATTTTTTCATTGCATGTTACAGCCCGATAAGCAGACCAATAACTCCTAGCAAGCCTGCAACTGATATTACGATAGCAGAACCAACAAGGAAAAAATTTTGCAGCTTGGTATTTTTATATTCTCTCATAATTTCCTCATCGTTTGCAAATCTATAGAGAAAATAAAAAATGAGTGGAAGCATTAACCCGTTAAAAAAAGAGATATAGAGTGTAATTTGGAACAAGTTAACTTGAGGAAGAAAGATTATAATCGTTGCAATAATAATTTGTACGAGAAACATCCCATAAAAAAGTCGAGTCCTTTTGAGCTCTGTGATATCAAGACTACCCTCATAGCCAAAAAACTCTGAGAAAGCATATGCCGTTGATAAAGGTACAATTGCACATCCCAAAAACCCAGCAACAAAAAGACCAACACCGAATAATACACTTGCTAAATCACCGGCAAATGGTTTCATAGCAAACGAAGCTTGTGCAGCATTTTCTATTACGATATTATGAATAAATAAAGTCGCTACAACGGCAATGATCATGAAAAAGCTTAAAAAATCAGTAAGAAATGCTCCTATATAAACCTCTATTTGTTCATATTTAAGTTTTGATGGAGTGAGATGTTTATCTTTCACGTAACTGTTGATAAAAAACTGGCCCCAGGCAGTAATCGTTGTCCCCAAAACCGCAATTGAGGTAAACAGGTAATCAAAAGTTATTTTCCCCTGCGGTATGAAAAGTGATTGAAAGGCTAGAGACCAGTCTGGTTTTGCTAATACGGCCGAGATAATGTACGCTACATAGAAGAAGAGTAAGACTAAAAAAAAACGCTCAATTCTGGCATAGGTCGCTTTCAAAAGAACAAAAAAAAGTACGCCTAAGAGAAGAGGTAGGAAAATCCGGTAGTCGAGTCCGAGGAGACTCAAGGCAGCTTTTATTCCTCCTACATTCTGGGTGACTACACTTACATTTACAATAAATAGAAAAATGAATATGAAAATGGATGTTTTAATACCAAAACGTTCTCGAATAAGATCTCCTAAACCTTTCCCGCTCATCACAGCTATTCTTGCACCTATCTCCTGGGTAATCGCCAAGACTAAGGTAACAGGAATAAGAATGGTGAGAATTTGATAACCAAATTTTGACGCTGCTACTGAGTAAGTTGCTACTCCTCCTGCGTCATTATCAGCGAATGCAGTGATAATGCCTGGTCCAAGAATCGCCAGAAAGAGCGTTATCTGCCTAATTCTTTTTTTGAACATAATCAGATTTTATCCTTGGGTAATAAACGCCTGCTTAAATCATCAAAGTTCACAATCCCCAACAATTCCTTATTGTCGTTAATCACGGGTAACGACTGGAGCCGGTACTTCAGCATTTTCTTTACGGCTATTTCTTCTGGGGTTGTCAAGTGAATTACGACGATATTTTGAATCATAAATTTGTATACAGGAGTTTCGGGTTTCTGCAAAATGAGCTCATAGAGATTAAAAACTCCAATGAGCTGGTTTTGCTTATTTAAAGCATAAACATAGCGTAAAAATGAAAATCCAACCGTTTCCTTCTTAATTTTTTCAATTACTTCACGCGCAGTTATCTGTGAATCAACGGCAATATATTCTGTGGTCAAAATGCTTCCGATTGGAGTTTTCGACAAACCCAGAAGGTACTGAATTTCTTTTCTCTTTGTTTCATCTAAAAGATCTACGAGTTGCTGACGTTTCTTACTGGAAAGCGTCAGCAAAACATCAACCGCCTCGTCTGGATCCATAAGCGTTAGAATTTTTACTGCTCTTTCAGGACGATAGTGGCGAAAAATTGAGGCCTGATAGTTAATGTTGAGAAACTTTATTACGTCAGCGGCGGTACGATCGTCAAGAATTTTTAGAATTTTTCTTACATTGAGAATGTTTGTTTTTTCGAGCGAATCTGCAAGATCTTCGGGTTTTACTCTTTCAAGTTTCGTCTGTTCTTTCTTAAGGAGTACTCTACCATATGCCAACTCGATTGGCTGGATATACCCCCATGACAAAAAATCTGATGACAATCGTATTTTGAATGTAGAAAGCGCGTGCGTAATAGGCCTCTCAATTCCCAACTGTCTTAAAATGCCAAGAACGCCAACATCGACTCCCGCGATATAGAGAAAAGGATGTTCTTGTATAACAACGTCATTTACTCTTACCACCTTTTGACCTTTGAGATCGATAATTTGCTTGTCGAGCAAATTTTTAAGAACAAAGATTTCGTTTGCTACCATTTCTTCCTCTATGAAGTTTTTCTTGATCGTGATTCCTTCATTGATTCTTGAGACATAGGCAATCGGAACCGTTAATTTTTTACCTTTCTCTGTTCTGATGATCATTTTTGTAACCTTGGGAGTCTCAGTAGCAAGAAAAACAAAATCTTCTAAGTAGCCTGATAATACATTATCTTCTGTCAGTATCTTTTTTCCTCGAAGCTCTGAAAAATAGATCATACACTCGATTATATATCAACATGGAATAAGAGTACCAAATTCATATTTTGTACGTTTTCCTCAGTTGTTTCAAAGTGTTTAATATTCTTCTTAATATCGGTATTGTAATTTGATACGAAGCGTTTTCCCAAAATTCATTGGTTTTCTCTCGCGGAACTCCTCGAAGTTCATATTCGAGGGCTTGCCAAACATTTGCGAGCTTTCCAATTTGGTAAAGGGCGTCCGAATAGTCCGTTTTCTTCGGACCATTCTCAAGGATATTCTCCTCCCAAATGACGTAAAGATCTGGCATGCCGAGATCACTGGATACCTGTTTCATTAATTTTTTTTCGTCTGCCCAGTTTGGCGTTCTTATCTGTCTTCTTCCTCTCTGAAAGATTGGATCACCTAAAACACCTTCCGCTAGATCATGAAAAATTGCCATTACGGTCAGTTTTTCTTCATTGAGTCCCAACATTTTAGCTAGAATGCGCGAGAGGATTGCTACCCTGTAAGTATGTTCTGCCACCGACTCAGGCTCAGGCATCATGTGATTTAACCATCCGCTTCTTTTAAGCCATTTTAGTTTTCCGGCTAAAATCATGAAATCTACAATTTGCTTTGAAAGAAGTTTTTCGTCTTTTATCATTCTGGTTAGTATTGTATCATATGCTATAATAGAAAAACGCAGGCTGGGCGCATGGTTCAATGGTAGAACACTGTCCTGATAAGACAGAGAACAAAGTTCGATTCTTTGTGCGCCCACTCGTGAGGACCCGTGGCTCAGTTGGCTAGAGCGCTTCGCTTACATCGAAGAGGGCAGAGGTTCGAGTCCTCTCGGGTCCACAGAAATGGATTTTCCGGCGAGTCGGGAATGGCGCTCGCCGCGCCCGCCCCCGCGGCGAGCGCTGCAAAGCCCTGTTTATATACGTAAAAAAGCCGCCGATTAAGTAAAGAGTAGTCCGAGCCGACT
>JACPMD010000118.1 GCA_016186235.1 Candidatus Roizmanbacteria bacterium
CACTATCCCATGTCTTATCTGCTCCGCACCCTGACGCTGGTGGAGGACATGATGAAGTGCTTGATGAGCCACCACCATAGGGAGCAGAATCTTGCATACAAGAAGTCCCATTCCAACTTGTCCCCGAAGGACAGGAAGGCTTGCATGTGCATGTTCCCTGATCCCAGGTGAGATTTGCTCCGCAGCCTGCTGCTGGAGGTGAACACGATAGACTGCTTCCTTGTGATGAACCTCCTGAAGTGTCCTTCATGCAGTAACTCCCATTCCAACTCGTCCCTGCAGGGCATTGAGGTTTACAGGTGCACGTTCCTCGATCCCAGGTAGTGTCTCCGCTGCAACCTGAAGGTGGAGGTGAGCAAGATTGTTGAAAATCTGTTTTACAGCGTTCGGGATTTTGCCGACAGTATTCTTCAAATTTTTGCCGCTCTCGAGGGCTATCAAAGCCGCCCGTTTGCCCCGGCTTACATTTTTCCGGGTTTTCTTGACAGTATCTCGAATATTCTTCTGATTTTCGTTTTGCTTCCTCGGGATTTCCGTAGAATACGCATTGGCAGGTATTATTTTCCCACTTACAGCTTGGGGTTTTGAGACACATCTCTTGAGGATTATAGGATCCTGTTGGTCGAGGTCCAGTTCCGTAGCCACATTCCTGAGGATTCTGTTGACAGTAGGCTCGACAACTTTCTTCACTATTGCAGCCGCCCGGGCCTACAAATTTTCCACCGCTTCCTTGGCTAAAACCTCTACAGACTTGGTAATTATTGGGATCGCTGCAGAAAGCCCTACAGGTTTCCTCTGAGGTGCACCCTCCGGGCCCTTGTCGTATCTCTCCTCCTCGAAGCCCGGTTTGTTTTGCAAACTCACTACACTTTTGCCTATTTTCTTCTTTCTCGCAGAATGAACGGCACGATTGGGGAGAGTCGCAACCAAGTGTCTGTCTGGCTTTTTGGATTATTTCTTGTTTAGCAGGATCTTCGGTATGACCACCAGATATGCCATACTTTTTGGCAAAGGTATTGCACTTATCAAAGTTCTCTTCTTGATGACATACCGCCTGACAAGAGTCTATATTGTTACAGCCAAGCTCAGATTCGGCTGCGTCAAGAAGCGTTTCCTGCCTTTCGCTTAGTTCATCTTCTTTATAAAACCCTTTGGATTTTGCATACGAAACACAATCATCGTAGTTGACAGGGTCTTCACAAAAAGTTCTACATTCTGCTAGGCTTCCACAGCTGCCCAGTTCTGCAATTGGAAAACTAATGCTATATTTTGATCTGGCAATTTCCTCTGGAGTTTCTTGAGCTAATGCTGGAGGGGTCGCGGCAAAAACGGTAAGTCCCCCGAGAAAGAATGAGATAAATAGTATAGTATAGATTTTTTTCACTTTATAAGATCAAATGGGTTTTTAACTTGTTGAAACGGATTCACATATTGAGCATTTTTATCAAAGGGATTCTTAAACTCTGATTGAAGTTCCACAACAGCGCCGGTTTTAGACGTTGAAGGAGGTGTTAGTGGAGTGACGATTTTTTCCCGAAGCAGTCCGATAACAATAAGTCCAAGAAGCATTACAAAGAGCAAAACAGCATAGAATGCGATTCGATGATGTTTAAGGCTTTCTTTGATTATAGAAATTTCTCCCTGCAAATCGGGCATTACAATATAATATAGTAGCTATCATTTATCTTTGTCAAGAGGTTTGTGATGAAGAGCACATTTCGAGTTCTTTTATGGAAACAAAATCTAAGAAATCTACCTTAGTAAATATTTTTGCCCTCGCGTCGTTCTTACATGATATGGGATCGGACATAGTTTTTTCTGTTTGGCCTATATTTGTGACCGATGTTTTAAAAGCAAATATGGCAATACTAGGGTTTATCGATGGAGTAGGGGAAGCAATTGTTTCTCTTTCGCAGGCCGTTTCGGGATACCTTTCAGATAGAATCCGAAGAAGAAAAATCTTCGTATGGTTGGGATACTTATTTGGTGGAATAGCACGAATTGGCTACGCCTTAGCTCCAACGTGGCAATGGCTTCTGCCATTTCGCATTCTTGATCGATCAGGAAAAATTCGCGGCTCGCCAAGAGATGCAATAATTTCCGAGATATCAACCAAAGAAAATAGGGGAAGGAATTTCGGACTCCTTAGATCCGCCGACAATTTAGGAGCCGTTGTCGGAATCATCCTGTCTATTGTTCTTTTGGGAGTCATCGGATATAAGCCGTTATTTTTATTGGCGGCAGTTCCATCGGTTATTGCGGTTTTTTTGCTAATTATTTTTATTCGTGAAGAAAAACCCGTTCAAGAAAAATTACACAAAACCATCCGTTTTAGAGGATTTTCTTCCGATCTAAAAATGTATACAATATCGAGTGTTTTATTTGCCTTAGGGGGCTTTAGCTATTCGTTTTTATTGGTGTTTGCAAAACGATTTGGATTTCAAACCATACACATTCCAGCTTTGTATCTTTCTTTCACTCTGGTCGCGACCTTATTCTCTCTCCCCCTAGGGAAACTCTCAGATGCAATTGGCAGGAAAAAAGTCTTATACCTTTCTTTTCTATTTTGGGCCTTGGTGTCAATACTTTTTTTATTCTGGAATAGTTATATCGGCATCATTATTGGATTTATTTTCTATGGACTCCATAGAGCGGCAATCGAACCTGTGCAGAAAAGTTTTGTCGCTGAGCTTTCGCCAAAGGAATTTTTGGCAAGTTCTCTCGGAGGATTTCAGATGGCGGTTGGGCTTTCGGCTTTACCAGGCTCTTTTATCGCAGGAGTATTGTGGGATAATTTCTCGATCCAAGCTCCCTTTTATTTCTCTCTTGTTCTTACTTCGCTTGCTTTGGTTTTACTAACCTTAGTGAAAGAAAAAAAATGACAAGCATGATAAGTTGACAAGCAATACAGACAGGACAAATTACCTTAATTACGAAAAGTTCGATAACGGTAATGCGAAGACAAAAGATGAGTCCAAACGTTGACATAGCAAGAAGTAGTCTTTTTTTCTTGAGCAGGGACGATGCGAAAATAACGATATAGCCTATAAGTCCGATGAGCGAAGTCGGTAGGCCGAAAAATGTTGATACAGGACCCTTAATTACGGCATCACAGTTGATTGTTTGATTAATTGAGCAGGGTTGGAAAGCTGGCCTTACGATATAACTGTAAAGGAGATATGATGCCAATACTATACCAGTAAGCGATAGAAAAGAAATTATTTTCCAAATGGTATTTGTGTTCTTCATACAGACGTTTCTCCATAATAAAAAGAAAAAGACAATAGTACAGTGATGTAGATCACAGAAGTTTTTTTAGTTCTTCTTTATTTTTGATAACGATACGCCGACTTTTATACCAAATAATTGCTCTCTTTTGCAATTTCTCAAGAGTACGGCTTGCAGTTTCACGGCTCACGGCAGCAAAGGAGGCAATCTCACTGTGAGTAAAGGGCAATTCATCAAAATGTCTTGAAAGGTAGAGAAGCATGGAACAGATACGAGCCTCAGCTCTATTGAAGGCTAAATATTCTGTACGTAGGAGGAGTTTATCAAGCCCGATGAGTATACGACGAGTCAAATCAAATAGAATTTCAGGACGGTTTTTAAGAAATTCCAGGACTTTAGACGGCGGAGCGCTATAAATTTCGAGCGGAGTCACGGCTTCGTAAAAATAACGATTATCAATATTGGCAATCGTCCATGTCATAGGAAAAAAACTACCAGGGGCAAAAATATGGAGTGTAAGCTCGTTACCTTGAGGAGAGATTGCGTATTCGCGAGCAAAGCCTTTTTTTAAAAAGTATACTTGAGATAGTTTTTGCTCTGGATTGATGAGCCGAGTTCCTTTAGAAAAACGTTTCAGATCGAAGCGTGAAAAAAATTTCTCGGTTTCACCTGTAATAAAAGTTTTCATACCTAGAGAGTATACTTTAATCTATTCATTTTATGAAAATCGTATTTTTTGAGGTGCATGATTGGGAAGAGGAAGTACTGCGAAAGAATTTTCCAGACGCTCTTCTAACCGAAAAAAAACTTACGGCTGAAACAGCGTCTCGCTTTAAAGACGTAGAGATTATCTCGTGTTTTATTTATTCTGCTATAGATAAAAAGGTAGTCGATACGCTTCCTTTGCTTCGATTCATCGCCACACGATCGACTGGTTTTGACCACATTGATAGCTCATATTGTAAAACAAAACACATCACAATCTCCAACGTACCAGAATATGGCTCAAACACCGTTGCCGAGCATACATTCGGTTTAATCCTGAGCTTAACCCGCAAAATCTATCAATCGGTGAATCAGACAAAACGCCTCAACTTCAATCACGCAAAGATAAGAGGAGTAGATCTTTTTGGAAAGACAATCGGCATTGTTGGCACGGGAAAGATAGGCGAGCATGTATTACGAATCGCGTTTGGTTTTGGCATGAAAGTACTGGCGTTTGATGTCTTTAAAAGAAAAGACCTTTTGAAACAATTCCCTTTTCAGTATGTTCCTTTTGAAGACCTCATTGCTAAATCTGATGTCGTAACGCTTCATCTTCCTTTAAATAACAAAACTACTCATATCGTAAATAAAAAAAATATTCTTAAGTTTAAGAAGGGAAGCTATCTTATCAATACCGCGCGAGGCGGATTAATTGATACAGAGGCTATTATTTTGGGGCTCAATAAGGATATTCTCGCGGGTGTCGGACTCGATGTATTAGAGGAAGAAAAGCAACTTGGAGAAGAAGCACAGGTTCTTACCACGGAATATGACAGGAATACTCGGCTTAAAACGCTTGTCTATAATCATATGCTTATTAACCATCCTCACGTTCTCATCACTCCGCATAATGCGTTCAACAGCGAAGAGGCCTTGAAACGAATTACCGATACGACTATCTTTAATATCAAGAGTTTTCTCTCAGGACGACCAGAACACACGGTATAATTTAGACTATGGCTTTTCAGAAATTTGCCATTCTCGACTTTCGCCTTACAGCCCAAGATACGTACGTAGTTAAAGTGAGACCAATCGAGTCAGACCATGTATTTTCATTCTTGCCTGGTCAATTCTGCCGTCTTAAAAATCCGAACTATGAAAAAACAGAAGAACCGCACATGTTTTCAATCACCTCCTCGCCCCATACAAAAGACTATCTTGAATTTTGCCTGAAGGTCTACGGAAACTGGACGCGAGCACTCATCGATGGCAAGGTGGGGGATACGCTTCTTCTTTCCGGTCCTTATGGGAGAACAATACTTGATGACTCAATAAAGTATCTGGTACTTCTTATCGGCGGAGTTGGTATCGCGCCCGCGATATCTTTATTGAGATACGTAAAGGAAGAAGCAAAGCCCATCATCATAGATCTTCTCTATGGGAACAGAAATCAAGAAACCAGCGCATATAAAGATGAGATAGACCAACTCTACAAATCAATCAAGGGAAAAGTTGTTCATGTTCTTTCTCATCTTTCGGAGACAGATCAGTGGGATGGATATAAAGGATTTATCAGCGAAGAAATTATTAAAAAAGAGGTGAATCTTTCGGCCGACCCGACTTTTTATATGTGCGGACCACTCATTTTTATTCAAAAAATGGAGGTGGCGCTCAAAAATCTTGGTATCCCCGAGGAGAGAATTAAGAAAGAAATAGTTACATAG
>JACPMD010000119.1:0-2286 GCA_016186235.1 Candidatus Roizmanbacteria bacterium
GAGTTCTACTTCTTGACCGATTTTTTTGGGAGTATCTTCAACAAAAAGCGTCTTCATTAATGTCTACATATGTTACTATCTTTTTTCCCTCTTGACAAGCACAAGCTTTATGATATAAATAAATGTAACACATGAAAATAGTACTCTATCAAACCATTTTCAGGCTCCACACATCTATTGTCCTTAAGAGGATTAGATGAGTGGGGTGATAGAGCAACACAAGAAATAAAGATACAATAAAAATTGCAAATCACCCCCGCTAAGCGGGGTTTTTTGATGGGTTTGAAGGGAGGTGTAAATATGGTAGGCGAGAATGGAAACCAATTAGGCATAATGTCACAATTAGCTCAACAAGCTGAAGTAGATCCAGTAGCTATGAGGGTATATGCTTCTATAGCAATGGGAGGATTAGCAGGTTACACACAAGAAGTTTCTTTAACTGGAGAACCATATACTGATGCAGTCAATGCAATATTATATCCTAAGAGTAAAATAGTACATGGTTACGATCATACTAAGGGAGGAAGACTTCCTTAAATTATTTGGAAGTGAATAATTCTGCCTCTTAATTTTTCCCCGCCGCCCCAGCGGTCGATATAGAGAGAGTAAACGACGTTTATTTTTTGCCCGCGGGAGAGTTTGTAAAATTCCTTTGCGGCTGAAAAAGCTATAAACTCTATAGGAAAACCATTACTATTGGGGTCTTTTAAATATATTTTAAGGTGATCTTGGTTTTTGCTGATGATTTTGGCATATAATACTTCTGTTTCGCTATAGAAAGTCGGTTGTGGATTTCCGATGCCGAAAGGCTGTAGGTTTTCCAGTTCTTTTACGAGTCCTAAACTGATTTTTGCAAGAGGAATCTTTGCGTCTGCGGTTACAACTTTTTCGAGATCTTTATTTTTCAGCATCTTTTCGGCCTTTTTTTGGGCTTTTTCAACAAATGCATCTAATTTTTCTTTATTGATGCTGAACCCGGCTGCTTGAGCATGACCTCCAACATCAATAAGGTAATCTTTCAGTTCTCGCAAAAAGTTTGTCATGTGTAAAGCAGGAATTGATCGAGCAGAGCCTTTGTAAAACCCTTCGCTTTTCGTGATGATAATTGCTGGCCTATAAAATGCTTCTACCAGTTTGGAGGCGATCAAGCCAATAATGCCTTCGTGCCAGGTTTCTGATGATAGTATAATTATTTTTTGTTTACCTGTCGATGCTTTTAGGCGGAGGCGGGCTTCCTCAACTGATACTTTTACCATATCTTGCCTCAATCGGTTTTTTTCTCCAATTCGACTTGCCAGATAATGTGCAAGTTCTACTTTTGTCGTACATAATAGTCTGAGTGAGTCAATGGCATGTTCCAAACGTCCGACAGCATTTATTCTGGGTGCAATCATAAAACCCACTTCGTAGGGGGTTATTCTGCGTCCATTAATTCCAGCGTCTTTCATAATTTCCAAAAGACCACATCGTTTTGTTGTTTGAAAAGTATCAAGTCCATATTTTGCAATGCTTCTTGATGGACCTGTGAGTGAAACCATATCTGCGATTGTGCCGATCGAGGCAAAAGAGAGATAATCTGAGTTGAAGTTTTCTGAGAGAATGTGAGGATGTTTTGCAGACGTTTTGAACTCCTCAAAAATCTGCTTTGCAAAAAAATAGCCGACCCCAGAGCCTGATAAGGCTGGAATATGGAAGATTGCTTCAGCCTCATCCGGAAGCCTTTCTGGTTTTAGATGATGGTCGGTTATAATGATCGGAATTCCTAGTTTTTTAGCATACGAGACTTTATCCCGCGCGGTAATCCCATGATCGACGCTAATGATGAGCGAAGGATTGAACTGTTTTTTTACCGCATCTATTCCAGCTTTTGAAAACCCATATCCTTCTTTTTTGCGATGAGGCACATAAGGCATAGCCTTAAACCCAAGCAAGTGCAGCGTTTCCCAAACGATAGCGCCTCCGGTGATTCCGTCAGCATCATAGTCGGTATAAACAACAACCGTTCCTTCGGTTTTCTTTATCTCTTTAAGAATCTTAAGCGTTTTTTGGATTTGTTTCTTGAGTCCAAAATCAGAGAGTGTTATTTTTGCTGGATGGGTGGGATGAAGGAATTCTTTTTCGTCTTTGATATTGCGATTTTTGAGAAGGAGTTGGATAAATTTCTTAGTATCTATTCTATCCTTTTCTTTAATTTCGCGTTTAAAGGTAATTTTCACCTCATTATTTTATCAGTTTTTTCTGCTCATCTGAAGAAGAAAGAAAATGTGTGGAAGAAAGTTTCTGGCC
>JACPMD010000119.1:2318-8696 GCA_016186235.1 Candidatus Roizmanbacteria bacterium
TGATTGTATGCATTTATAATATGTCTGGAAAGTATAGAAAAGGCTTCGTCTGATTTTTCATAATCTTTTTTTATCGATTGAAGAATTTGAATGATTTCTTTTGCTTTAGATTGAATTCGTTGTCCTTCAAAAGACATGAGTATCGCTTTCATATATGCATAAAAACTCATAGGAGATACAGGTAAAACTCTTCTTTTTCCTGCATAGTCAAAAAGATCAGCGTCGTTTATAATCTCGTAATATACCGACTCGGAAGGAATATACATGAGGGCATAATCGACAGTCGCCTCCGTTACTACGATATATTTTTTGGCAATATCTTCGACATGTTTTCTGACGTCTCGCACAAACTCTTTCCTTATTTTTTCTTTTTCAAAAGCTATTGTCGTTTTCATCATTCTGCGAAAATTTTCTATGGGAAATTTAGAATCTATAGGTATAATCCCTTGAGACGTCATGATCGCCGCGTCGACTCGCTCGCCGTTTTTAAAAGTATATTGAAGTTTATAAGAACCTTTAGGAAAGTGTTGAGATAAAAGTTCTTTTAAAACTTGTTCGCCAATATTGCCGCGAAGTTTGGGAGAACGTAAGAATTCCTGTAACTCTTGCATTGACCTGCCAATTTCAGAGAATTCCCCTATATTTTTTTGCACCTGTGCGATTACTCTGGTCGCATTATCAAGCCTGCTGTTGAATTGTTTCATATGTTCGTTGAGTCTTTGATCAACACTTGCAGTTGAAGTTTTGAGCCAATCCACAAGCTCGCTTGATACTTTTGTTTTTTCCTCGATTTTATTGAGCCACAAGCGGATGATAAAAAGAACAAGAAAAATCGCGCCAATGAAGAAGCCGAGGAACAATGGGTTCACTATATCATTTTAGCAGAAAGAGATGATTTAGAGAAGACTTCCGCCTCCGCCGCGGAAGATTTTTGGCTTGAGCCAGTCTTGAGGAGTTTGCTGTTCTTGAGCTTGAGGTTCTTTTTCGACGCCTTCGATAGGTTTGACCGTTCTTCTTTCAAACATGGGAGCCTTTTTTGTAGGTTGGAACGGACCATTTTGTCCGAGAGGAGCGACAGGCTTTCTGAATACTTTTTTGATCGCGCCCATTCTCAAAAGCGTTGCGATGTGTTCGAAAGTATCGGCATTTACCGAATAAGAGGTAAAGTTATTTGTTGCAGATGCGATACCAGCATATAAATTCGTTGCAATATCACGGTCAATTTCGACCTGTAAATTTTGTAAAAGTTTAAGAATAAGTTCTGAAATCGATGACGACGTCTTTTCGACGAAATTTATCGTCCCAAAAAAGCTATTGGTAAGGTGGCGGTCGATATTGACGATATCCCTACCCTGAAACTGCTTTTCATTGTCTCTGTAAACTGTGCCTAGACTATTTAAAGTTGGTGAGTCCAGGACAATTATGAAGTCGAGCAAACCTCCGGTATATGAATACTTTACTTGGTTAGGTTCTAGTTTAGGAAACCCTTGGCGTGGCGCAACGATAAGATTGAACATGTTTCCTTGGATATTGTAGTCAACCTTGTCAATTGAGCCGTCAGTGTATGGGAAGGATACTACTAGGCTATCTCCTCCGGTTGTCATGTTTGACTGAATTTTGTCTGATGCTATAAGATCAGTTTTCTGTTTGATTTCCTCGCACGTGATCGAGACAGTCTTACCTAATTTATGAAGGCCTAAGTAAAGGGCGCTAGCAGCTGCTATGGCATCGACGGTAGGATTGGCGGGGAGTACGATTGACCCGCTCGTACCTTTTTGCAGTACTTCTTGGATTCGACTGAATGACTGGTCGTGGGTATTCATACTACAGGATAGATTTTACCATATCACCCACCCGTATGTCAAGCTGGGGGTTGAATATCATGCCTGCTTCTTGGTCTTTTTTGACCTCATTCATTGATTTAGCCCTGATTTTGAGGGATACAAGCTTAGTTTTGCCCAGAAGTTTGTTTTGACGATGGATTTCAATTGGATCAGAAAGATTAATCTTTCCTTTATTGACGCGTACTCCAAAGACTTTTTCCTGACCGATTATGAATGTTGCAAGTACTTTAGCCTCACCCTTAAGATTTCGTTCTTTTTCTTCCTTTTCCTTGAGGAGGTCGGCGACTTCTCCGAGCTCTTCCAAGAGCTCATAGATTATATTGTAGGTCTTAATTATGATTTTCTCTTGTTTAGCAAGGTCTTTAACCTCTGGTGCGATTGCGACGGCAAAACCAATAACGATTGCTTTTGAAGTTTTAGCAAGAAATATGTCTGATTTATGGATTTCGCCAACCCCTTTCAGTACTATTTCAATGTTTTCATTTTTTTCTAAACTGTTTGAAACAGCCTCCAGACTCCCTTGCGAGTCTGTTTTTATAATAAGAGCAAGCCTACGCTTTTTTTCCTGCGGTTGGAGTAATGTGTCGATACTAAATTCCTTCGTTATTAATGGAGGTGTCTTTTTTTCTTTTTGAACACTCTCGGTTGTCTGACCTGAGATAACTGTTCCTACCTCAGGCATATGTTCGAAACCAAAGATTTCGACCGGTTTTGAGGGAGTAATGACTTTGAGAGTTTTTCCTAGATCATCTGACATTGATCTTACTTTTGCTTTTTGAGGACCAATATAGAGCGTGTCTCCGACTTTAATCGTGCCGTCTTTGATGATAATGCTAAGAACGATGCCTCTTTTATCTTTCTTTGTTTCTATAATATGAGCCCGAGGGGGATTTTTTTCATCGAAGGTTAGATTACTCTCAGCAGCGAGTAAAAGTATAGCTTCTAAGAGCTCGTTTACGCCCTTCCCTGTTTTGGCTGATAATTGTATTACCGCTACAGTACCACCTTTTCCTTCAACTATTACTTCATGTTTCATCAGATCGTTCTTCACCTTTTCAGGGTTTGAGTCGGGTAGGTCGATCTTGTTAAGAGCAATGACGAAAGGTATTTTTGCAGCTTTAATATGAGAAATTGACTCGATAGTTTGAGGCATCACCGAATCTTTTGCGTCAATGACGAGAACAGCAATATCTGCAACATTGGCGCCCCTTGCTCGGAGCATTGAAAAGGCCTCATGTCCAGGGGTATCTATAAAGGTGATTTTGTCTGTTTTGTAGTCTTTGATGCCGGTGGAAATTTCATAGGCACCTATATGTTGAGTAATTCCTCCATATTCTTTCGTTGTTATATGGCTTTTTCTAATATAGTCTAAAAGAGTAGTTTTACCGTGGTCGACATGACCCAATATAGCAACGATGGGAGGACGTGGTTGTAACATAACGTCTATTATACCGCTTTCTCTTCCTTGGGTTCTTCTTTTTTGACTGCTTCAGTTTTTTCTTTCTCTGAAGTTTGTATTGGAGCTTGAATGATATCGATGTCAAACTCGGTCAGCCTTGAGGCTAAATTAACGTTTATTCCTTTTGATCCTATGGCGAGTGGAGCCTGTGATTCGTCAACATGTACTTTGGCTTTGTTATTTTTATCGTCCAATTCTACGTTGTTGATTTTGGCAGGCGAGAGGGCAGAGATTAAAAAGAGTTTGGAGTCTTTATTCCACTGAATGATGTCAATTTTTTCCAATCCACCTAATTCATCTGTGACTGTTTGCACTCTTACTCCCTTTTGTCCTACACAGGCTCCTACTGGATCAACTCCGCCCTGCGAGCTTGTAACCGCAATCTTGGCTCGTTCTCCCGGCTCCCTAACTACCTTCTTTATCTGAACAGTGCCGTTAACAATTTCGGGAACCTCTCTCTTAAAAAGCGCTTCAATGAGTCGAGGATCGATGCGAGAAACAATAATCCTGGAATGCTCAAATTTGTCCTCAGAAATTTCTTTTAAATAAACTACAAAGGTATCATTTACTTGGTATCGCTCTGCTTTGATTTGTTCTTCCTTAGGGAGCACAGCTTCAGTTTTTCCGATATCCAAGTAAGCATTGTAGCCATCATATCGGATAACCCTTCCTTTAATAATGGCTCCAATTTGAGATTTATAATGAGAAATGACGGTCTTTTTTTCGGCTTCTCGAATTTTTTGCAGGATAACCTGTTTAGCGGTTTGAGCCGCGATGCGGCCAAAACCTGGAGGAGTAATATCTTTTCCGTCTTTAAATATCTTTGTTTCTCCGGTATCTTTACTTACTTTTGCTTGTATAGTTTCCTCGAACTCGTTTGGATATTCTTTTTTATATGCAGCCAAAATAGCAGCTTCAATTGAAGCGATGACATCCTCAGGAGAAATTCCTCGCTCGGTTGCAACTTGATTTAAGGCCAAAGCAAACTCAGTCTTGACAATAGTCATAGCGTAATTGTATCAAAGATGGCTTGAATTGCCAAGCATAATTTGAGCTTTTGAGGGGACTCTTACTTCTTCCTTTCCTGAGGTTTTGGTGGAGGTGATTTTTGTGGAGGTTGAGGTTTCGGAGTCTCTTCAGCAGGTTTGGTTTCAACAGCGGGTTTTGCGCCTTCTTCTTCGGTTACTGCACCTTCCTCAGGTTTAGCCGTAATGACTTCGGGAGTCGCAGGCGGCACTGTTTCTGGTGTTACGCTCTCTTCTTTATGTTCGACAATAGAAACGACTACTTTATCAGAAGGATCTTTGATCTCATATTTTTCGGATTTTTTTAGATCAGCAACTTTAATTTCTTGGCCGATTTCTTTAAGCCGTGATATGTCAACTTCTATAAATGGAGGAATGTCTTGCGGAAGAGACTCAACGAGTAGCGTATTTGATAAGGTAAGAAGTATCCCTCCTTTTTGAGCGACAGCTTCTGATTGACCAATGACTTTTACCGGTACATGTGTCTGAATCTTTTTCTTCAAATCGATTTTTCTAAAGTCGACATGCAATATTATATCGCTGACCGGATGATGTTGGACGTTTTTAATAAGGACCGGCAATTCATTTTTATCAAGATTTAAATAGACGACGCCTGTTTCTCTTACTATTTTATACGCATGCGTAAAATCTTTATAGTTTACGCTTACCGATTGTGATTTAAATTCAGGTCCATAAATAGAGCCTGGTACCAATCCCTCTCTCCTTAATTTTTTCACTTTTTTTCCGACGACGGTCCGTGGTTGGACCTGTAGATTTACTTTCATTCTTTTATCAATTCCACAAGAAAAATTTTATCTGCGGACAAACTCGTATTATAGATGATTTGATTATCTTTGACAAGTGGCGAAAAATTTTGATTTGCTACCTGAATATTTTTTGGCAGTGTCATTTTAAAGAAAAATTCATTGTTTGCTGAGCCAATTTGTTTTTGGAAAACGACCTGGTATATATTTCTGCCTCGTTGAATTTGGTTTTCTGTTTCATAGCGAATAACGATGTCAGTACTGTTTTGAGGCTTCACTTCAACTAAAAATCCAATTCTCTTGAGTTGGTCAAAGATTTGTTCGTCATAGCCTTCAACCAATACGCCATCCCTTGTTATATTTTTGACCGTCGCATTTTTGGGAAGAATGAGCTGGAAGTAATTTCTATACGCACCACCAGGAAAAATGTCTGAAAGAGATTCGTTTTTAAATCGTATTGAGAAAACATGGTTTATTATTCCTTCCTCGTCTATGCTTATTTGAAGATCGAATAATCGATTTACAAAAAAGTTTGCTTTATTCACTCCTACATTAGCGTCGTAAGGAAAGAGAAAGTCAGCAATGCAGTTTTGCGCTTCGATGCTGCATTTTGGCTGAATCAATCTTCCTGACCAATAGAAGGAGTCGAGGACAGACTGTAATTTAGGCTCGTCTGACATAATTACAATCTGTTTTTCATCAAGCGATTTTTTCATAAGTTCGACAAATTTTTTTAATGGAATGTTTTCAATCTGAAGTAGGAGTTGTCTTGTGAGAGACGCAAGGTAATTCTTCTTCTGGAGCGATCCTGGGAAGAAATTTTGTTCTACATTGAGCTGTGTTTTTAGATAGAAGTTTTTTTTATTAATAGTATCTTTAAAATCAGGTAGGTAAACATCTCCTACGGCTTCCAGAATATTTTCGATTGCTGTTGTCGTAAGGAGTATTCCACCCGAGAAATTAGTAAAATTCATTTCTCTTTCAAGGAAAGTCTTTGCTTGAGCATAGTTTTCGAGGAAGTCAGGCGAAAAAGCCGAATCCCTCAAAAACCAATTTGGTTGTTGTAGATAAAGTCTAATCGGATAGGGCGGCTCGATATGAGCTTGAAGTTGGCCGTCGGCATCATACACGTCATATATTTTGATTTGCTCAATAGTGTAATTTTTAACAGTCATAACGCCAAAAGAGCCGATGAATCCACCTCCGGGTCGTAATTCTTTGTTGTTTGCAAAAAGGATCAGGTAGTCAATACCTACATCGCTTTTTAAAAGCGAGTCGATGTAAGG
>JACPMD010000062.1 GCA_016186235.1 Candidatus Roizmanbacteria bacterium
TTGTCTGCATTAAACGGAGATTGCCTGACGAGTCTATGGGCTCCTGCCTCGGCTTTCAAATAGCCGTAAGCAAAGGGTCCATATACATTCAGGGTAGTACTTTTAATTCCAGCTTCGTCTCCTGGGACGTGGTCCACTTCTTCAAAACTCCAGCCTTTTTTTCCAAAGTAGCGGGTGTACATTCTAAAAAGCATATCGGCCCAGTCCATCGCTTCAGTCCCTCCTTGGCCTGCGTGGATAGCAAAAATTGCGTCGCCTTTGTCATAAGGGGCTGATAAAAATAAGAGAATTTCATACTCATTCACAAGTGTTTGAGCGCCTTTTAAATCATCTACCTCAAACATCAATTGCATCATTTCGATATCTTCGATTTGTTTTTTCAGCGCATTCATTTTTTTCATCAGCTCGGATGCATTTTTTGAATCCTGCCAAAACATCGGCTCATATGTCTTTTGCTCCAATAGACGAACCTCCTCCTTTTTAGAGGGAAGATTAGCTTTTGAGACAATGCTCTCCACTTTTTTCTTGAGTTCTTCTTTACTGATTTCCATAACGGACATATTATAACGAAGTTGGAATTTGTTATCATAAGAGCGAAAAAATGAAAGCAGTCTATTACGAAAAACCAGGGGGATTAGAAGTGATTAAATACGGAAATTGGCAAACGCCAAGACCAAAGAACGAAGCGTTGGTGAGAATGAAAGCCTGTGGGCTCAACAGACTCGATATTTGGATAAGAGATAGATATGGACCCAATATTGTTTTTCCTCATATTCCTGGATCAGATGTTTCAGGTATTGTTGAGGAAGTAAACGGAAAGAGTTCTTTTAAAAAAGGTCAAGCGGTTGTCATAAATCCCGCCTTTCCTTGTAATATATGTTCGCGATGTCTTAAGGGTTTATCTTGTGAAAGAGTTAGGATTTTTGGTTATAACACACAAGGCGGTTATGCAGAGTATGTTGTTGTACCAATAGACCAGTTATATCCTAAACCAAATAATTTGACATTTATTGAGGTGGCAGCTTTTCCTCTTACTTTTTTAACCGCCTGGCATATGTTGGCTGGCAGAGCCGCCTTAAAAAAAGGAGAAACTGTATTCATTTGGGGCGCATCGGGCGGATTAGGATTAGCTGGAGTCAAAATTGCAAAATACTTGGGGGCCAGAGTAATTGCCGCGTGTAGCTCGGATCAAGACGGAAGACAAATTAAGAAAATAACAAAAGCAGACTACGTGATCAATTACAAAAAAGAAAACGTCGTGAAAGCGGTGAAGGAAATTACCGACGGATTAGGCGTAGATGTAGTTTTTGAGAGTGTAGGGGTTTCGACTTGGAATACTAGCTTAGAAATACTAAGGCCTTTGGGGCGGGTTGTGATCGCCGGTACAACAAGCGGAGAAATTGCAAAGCTAAATCTAAGTAACGTTTACTATAACCAATTTTCTATTCTAGGCTCACGCATGGGAACCAAAGACGAATTTGAAAAGGTTTTAGTGTTTGTAAGTAAAGGATTATTGGCCCCATTTATCGATAAAGTATATCCACTCAAAGAAGCTGCTCTCGCACAAAAAAGAATGCAAGAGAGTAAGCATATTGGCAAGATAGTATTAAAGGTAGAGTGATAAACTCTCATTACTCCTATAAATAAGTATTTATCTTTAATTTAGGCTCAAAAGAAGACCTATAATATGCTATAATAGTGATTAAATTACATGCTTAATGAGATAAAATTTGGTTCAGAAATTGAGCCAATTCGATCACATTTAAGAGACGCTTATAGAAGAGGAATGGATTTAAATCAGAACTGTCTTGGCGTACATGGAACTAGCACTATTGCGTTAGAGACTCTTATTAAAACAGGTATTTTACCTGGTTGGTCTTCATCATCTGATTCTGATCTTTGGTTACCTCAGAGAGGAGACGTTTATTTCTTTAAACCCAATGATTATCTTCATTATCCTGAAGGCGTAGTGAGTCCTATAGAACAGGCTGAATCTTACGGAGCGTCTGCAGAAGCAAGGCACAGAATTTGCCAAAAATTTAAGTTACCAATTCGATATGATGAATACATAGAGTTTTTGGTAGAACTAGCACCAGATAGTGAAAAATATAAAGAAACTATGGATTTTTTATTAAGAATGGGTTATAGATCTAAAGACATAGAGAGGATTATAAAAAGGTATAGACATTTAAAACTGAGTCAAGGAATTGTCTTGGCTTTTCATGCTGACGTCGCTTCTAATTTTCCTATAACTAAAGGCGATGAGGGGTGGCGTACAGAAACACAAGAAAACGGTCTGCCTTATCAATTTATATACGGAATAGTTATAAATAATAAACAGAGAAGGGAAGATCTTGAACATTTACTTGGTCTATCCGGATTTAACATGCTTTATGAAATAAAAAGAAGGCTCCGGTAACACTTAGTGCAAGTAGAATCTTCTACTTAAAATCACTTCCAATGATAATTACGATATCCGCTGCTTCGTCTTCATTAAGAGTTGATTCTTTAAAGGAAGTTACATACTCTTTCAGGTCCTGCTTGAATGGTGATTTTACCTGAGACATTGATTTTTTGACTTGAAGTTCTGAAGTTTCGTAGTCAAAATTATCGGCGTTGTCGGTTAAAATTTCCTGATAACCTTTTTCCTTAAGAATATCGCTTACTTCGG
>JACPMD010000017.1 GCA_016186235.1 Candidatus Roizmanbacteria bacterium
TTTCCCAGGAAATCTTTCTCGTGCTGCTAAAATGGTAGTTTCGATCTCCTTAGGATGGTGGCCGTAGTCATCGAACAGTGAGGTATTATTTTTTGCAAAAATAAACTCGAATCTTCTCTTTGAACCTGAAAAGTCTTTGATTGAAAATTTTATTTTTTCACTCGAAAAACCTAACTTTAAAAGAGTTAATACCACTCCTACTGCGTTTGAAATATTTTTTTTGCCGAAAATTGAGATTCTGAATTCGCAGAGTGGTTTTTTATTGAATTCCAATTCAAAAGAAGAAGAGTTTTCTGTTGTTTGTGGATTATGTATTCGCAAATCGGCATTTTCTTTATATCCATACGTAAAATACATCGATCGATCAAGTTCGTTCAAAATCGCTGTGCTTGGTTGATCGTCAGCGCAAAGTATGAGTTTTTTTTGATCAAAGAACTGTAGAAATTCTTCTTGAACATGCTGAATATTTTTATAGACATCCGGATGGTCAAAGTCTATATTTGTGCAAAGAATAAAATCTGGTTCTAGTGAATGGAATTTAGGGGTTTTATTGAGCGGGGGATCGACTGCGTACTCATCAGCTTCGATAACAAAGTAATCGGTTCCCAGAAAATCTCCTCCGGCAAATTCATTAAATGAACTTGTTCCTACGAGGTAACTCGGTTTTACCCCCAGCTTGATAAGAGCGAAAGAGAGAAGGGAAGAGGTTGTAGTTTTTCCGTGAGATCCTGCGACTGCGAGAACGGTTTTAAATTGTCGTGTAAGTTCTCCTAAGATTTGAGCTTGCGAGGCGACAGGAATATTGAGTCTCTTAGCTGCTTCAACCTGCTCGTTATCGCTCCCCTTGTGTGCAGCAGAATATACTACTAGGTCAACGTTTTGAGGAAGATTATCAGGCTTGAATCCAGTACTCCACCGAATGTTATTTCTTTTCAACACCTCATCGCTGATAAATTCTTCCTCAACGTCAGAGCCACTGACATTCTTACCCATTTTCTTGAGAATCACTGCCAAATTAGCCATCGCAACGCCTTTTATCCCAACGATAAAGATATTTTTAGCTTCTTCCAACATACTGATCTTAATTATACATGGAATAAATCTTGATGATCCTGTCCAATGGTGGGGTAAGCCCATGAATAAAAGAATTGTTTTACTGTTAGGGGCAATTCATGCAGAGAGACACGCAGCAATTGAATCAAGAGAAGCTTTGATGAGAGATCTACCTTTTGCTCGAACCGACGCTAAGAATTGGGGTCTAAAAAGGTAATTTAATTTCTTCATTTCTTGCTATAATATCCTTATGAAAACTCAAACTTTAAATTATACCGTCGTTTTTCAGAAAGAACCAGAAGGAGGGTATACTGCATACGTTCCTCTACTTCCTGGTTGCGTTACCTACGGAAAAGAATTGTCTCATGCTAAAAGAATGGTGAAAGAAGCTATAGAAATTTATCTCGAAAGCTTAAAAGGACATAAAGAAGAGATCCCATCAGAAAATGAAGTTTTTTATACCCAGATGAGCATCGACACTTCGAAGCTAAATCTTTCATATGGGTAAACTGCCTGTTTTAAAGCAAAAAGAAGTTATAAAAAGATTTCAGAAACTGGGATTTGTAAAAGATAGACAGTCAGGAAGCCACGTAATTTTATATCATTCATAAACTAAACAAAGAGCTACTATTCCGCTTCACGTGCGGGATCTACCAAAAGGAACTTTGCAAGCAATATTAAATCAAACAGGCGTCAGCGTAGAAGATTTTCTTAGGGTTAAATAGTTAAACCTTCATCACAAAACTCATCATCTCGCCAAACTCGTGTTTTTTGTCACGGCGATTGGAAAAGAATCGTTTTTTGTCGCATTTTGTGCAGAACGGAAACCAATCGATATGCTCTTTCTTTATTCCAGCGTCGATAAGAAGGAGGTAGTTTAAAAGCATAAGATTAAGATGGTATCTGCCGCCTTTCATCTGAAAGATTTTTTCTGAGTATCCGTCGAATTCTTCCAGAAAATTGTAATAGCGTTCATCGTCTACATCGTAACAACATGCTCCTATTGCCGGGCCAATTGCCACTAGAATATTTTCAGCCCGAGAACCTTTTTCGATCATTTTTTTGACCATTTTCTGTTGAAGCTTTTTCATGCTGCCGCGCCAGCCTTGGTGTGAAATGCCAATACGTTCTGCCTTTTTGTCAGCAAATATAATCGGCACACAGTCGGCAGTGCTCACGACAAGCGGCGTTTGGGATTCTTTTGTGACAACGCCATCGGTTTCCTCGATGCGCTCAATTTCCTTCCCATTTTGTGGTGTAAATTCTTCTACGTTTGCCGAGTGGATCTGTTCCATTAAAACAATCGTTTTATAGGATATTTCTGCCGATGAAAAAAATCGAATCACATTTTCAATATTTCTTGAATCGCCAAGCTGACGAGTTCCAAAACCAGAAACATACTTCTTATCGTTAACGAGGGTAGAGGAGAATATTTGTAAAATTGGATCGTAATTTATCATGACTTTGAGAATTTACTTAATGCTTCCATTATAGCTTTCTTCTCGTCCCAATGATATTCTTTATTGCCCCTTGCAAGGCTTTTTTCATGGCCTTTTCCCGTGGTTATTACAACATCACCCCGTTGAGCGATCTGTATTGCTTTTTCTATTGCCTTTTTTCTGTCGTTGATGACGATAAAAGTTTTGGTTTTTGATCCAAAGTCTTCATCAGAGATCTCTCTAAAGTTTTTTTTCAGCAGTCCGCTCTTTATTTCATTTGCGATTTTATGCGGATCTTCGTCGCGATAATCTTCTTCTGTCAAGATGACCAAGGAGGAATATTCGCCACTTTCTTCACCCATCATTGGTCTTTTTGCTGCATCTCTTTTGGCTGCGGCGCCAAAGACGTGAATCATGCGACCTCCCGAGGAGAGAAAACGTTCTTTTACTTCGCCTAAAACATGGTGGAACGCGTTTGGGGTATGAGCAAAATCAATAATTACCGTTATAGGTACTTTGGCAATCACTTCTAATCTCCCTGGAGGGAGTTTGAATGTTTTTATAGCCTCGAAAATATATACTTCTGGTACTCCGAGAAGTTTACAAAGAGCATATGCAGCCAGATAATTATAGTTATTAAATCGCGTGAGATTAAGATTCAATTTTTTTCGAATATCAATTTGATAATCGGCCTTATTGCGTAACCCATAGGTATAATATTTTTTTTGCCGCAATTTTCGCAGGTATAAAAATGAGTTGTCATCAACGTTCAGAAGAGCTATTTTGGATTTTTGTAGCAAGATTTTCTTGGATTTGACATAGTCTTCATATACTTTATGAAAATCGAGATGCTCATGGGTCACGTTGGTGATTACCGCAGCTTCGTATCGGATCAAAGAAACCCTATTTTGGGCAAGTGCATGGGACGTTGTCTCCAGGACAAAATATTCGTCACGAGCGTCCACGCTTTGACGAAGAAACCGGTAAAGAGGAAAAACGTCTGGGGTCGTTACGTGAAAACCCGTATTATAGGATCTTCCTGCAATATTTGCATATACCGATGAAATCATTAGAAGTTTTTGTTTCGCGAAGTATAACGAGCGCGATAAATTTAGGCTCATTAACTGGAGCAAAACCGACAAAAGAGGCAATAGTTTTTGACGGATCATAGTGACCTTCGATTGGAATTTGCGCCGTTCCGGTCTTTCCGCCGATTTCGTAGCCTTTTGGTTTGGCCCATTTTACTTCTCCGTTTTCAACTGTTGAGACGAGCATCTTTTTGATAATATGAGAAGTTCTAACGCTTATGATTTGACCTTGCTGGGTTGGAGGAATTTCGTTGACATTTTTTTCTGAGGCTATTTTTGAGATTACCAACGGTTTATAGAGCGTTCCGCCGTTGATGAGTGCTGAAAAAGCACGGATCATTTGCACTGGGGAAATTGCTATCCCTTGGCCAAATGTCACTGTGGCATAATCAATCGGATACCACTGAAATTTTGGCCTCAATGTTCCGGCAGTCTCACCTTGCAGTTCTATCTCAGTCAGTTTGCCAAACCCATATTTTTGCAAATATTCATAGAGTTTATCTTTTCCCAATTTTTCTCCGATATATACCATTCCCACATTGGAAGACTTTTCCAATATTCTCGTCAGTGAAATTTTATCTTCGTATTTATTATTCCACGTCTTGATTGTATATCCGCCAATATCAACAGGGCCGGTCTCATTGTAAAAACCGCTCGGCTTTACCTTTTTTTCTTCTAATGCTGCAGCCATAATAAATGGCTTAAACGTAGATCCTGGTTCATAAAGATTCGAAACGGCTGGATTCTTGAAATAATCCTCGGAAAATTCATAGTAGCGATCGACGTCAAAATCGGGCAAACAGGCAAGCGCCAAAATCTCTAGATTATTAGGGTTAGCTACGATTACGCAACCTTCTTTGGCTTGGTAGGATTCAAGTCCGGCCTGGAGTTTTTTCTTGACGATCTGTTGTATAGATTTATCTATCGTGAGATACAAATCTCTTCCATTCTCTGGATCAAATTTTTCTTGTGTTCCTATCAAAATGGGCCTTCCTAACAAATCTCTTTCGCTTTTTAGTACGCCTAGAAGCCCGGCGAGGTCTTTTTGGAAAAACCCTTCGATTCCAAAATAACCTACGCTTTCTCCTTCGTTATTTTTTCCAACGAAACCAAGAAGATGAGCTGCAAGTGAAGATTCAGGATAGTATCTGTGGAAAGCATCCTCGAAGCCTAAACCCTCTATCCTCATTTTTGAAAGTGCCGTCTTTTTTTCTTCATCGATACCACTTTTTATGGCTACCCAATCTTTTGTTTCATCAATTTTTGCTTCTAAAGTCGCCTCGCCAAGCTGAAGCACTGAGTCAAGTTTTTCGATAACCTCTTCCGTGTCTTTTATTTTTTTTGGTTCAATAAAAGCGGTATATACTGTTTTATTTACGGCTAATGGAAGACCAGTCCGATCATAGATTTTACCTCTTTCAGGAAAGATCTTTTTTGTTCTTAAGTAATTTGAATTTGAAAGGCGAGAGGGATGAAGAATCTGCAGATAAAGCAATTTAACACCGATTGCAATGAATGAGAGGAGAAAAACAAGAAACAGAATTTTTTGTTTGGTCATGGATTCGGCTTAAGCGCATATTTTAAGCTTTCGAGATAAAATGGTTGAGACTTTTTACTGAAATCGAGCTCTGCAGCTAGAGAAGCTGCATACTGCAAGGAATCAAGTTGATACGCTTCGTTCTCTAAGGATAAATTTTCCTGATGAAGCGTTTTTATTTCTTTTTCGAAATGATTAATATCACCACCTAATCGTATCGTATTGACGAAAATATACACGTTGCTCAAGAGTAGTAGTACTATGAGAAAAATAATTGTTCGTCTTAACATAGTGTCATTTTTCCATGACTCTTAAAATTGCCGAGCGTTCAAAACGAAATGTTGCCTCTGCTCTGCCCACCACTTTTTTTAATAGTTTCAATCCGTTTTCTTTGGCAAAGCGCTTTACTATTCGATCTTCAAGAGAATGAAAGGCGATTACGACTAGCCGTCCGGCTCGTTGTTTTAACACATTTACCGCCCCGACCAACCCTCTTCTTAGGTTATTAAATTCATCATTGACCTCAATTCTTAAGGCTTGAAATATTCTCGCATGTGTTCTTTTGTCTTTTTTGCCTACCATCTTATCGATCACTTCCACCAAATCTTTTACCTTCTCAAATTTCTTTTTCGATCTTGCACGAACAATGGCCTCAACAATAGTCCGAGCATTGATCTCTTCAGCATTTCGAACAAAAATTTCATAGAGAGATTGGCTATCTAAACTATTAATTAAACCAGCTGCATTTTCAGTCAGTTCTGAGCCGATTCTCATATCGAGCGGGTCATCCAGAGAGCGATACGAGAAACCTTTTCCTGACAATAATTGATTCTGCGACAGGCCAAGATCGAACAAAATCCCGTCTACCGGGAAAAAGTCTTGTTCTTTCGCAACTTTTTCGATCTTTGCAAAATTACCCTGAACTATTAAGACGCTTTTGTAACTTTCAAGTTTTAACCCTTCGACTTTGCTCAGGGCAAGCTTTAAATTTTTAATTTGTAAGTCATCCCACTCGATTCCGAGTACCATTCCGCCTCTCCTGGCAATTTCAAAAACGTGTCCTCCTTCGCCGGCCGTCGCATCTATATAGCGTTTCCCTTTTTGGACATTGAGTCCTTCAATCGCTTCATTTAAAAGCACTGGTGTGTGCATTATTCTCCAAATGGACGTTTAAATTTATTGAGCCTCTTTTGGTACATGTCCCATTTTTCTGGTTGCCAGACTTCAAAGTGATCACCCACACCGATGATAACTGCTTTCTTGTCTAGATCAGCGTAATCTAACAACGTTTTGGGAATCACAAATCTACCTTGACCATCGATCTCTACTACTATTGCACTGGAAAAAAGGTGACGCTTCATCTCTGCTTTCTGCATCTCTAAGGGAGAAGGGCTAATCAGCTCCTTTGCTGCCTTTTCCCAGTCTTCGTTTCTAAAACCTGATAAACATTGGTCAAACCCCTTTGTTAAAGTGAATGCTTTGGCTTTACCTAGAGCTTCTCTGATTTTCTTGGGGATAATAATTCTTGCGTGACCAGTAAAATTTACCCTATATTCCCCAAGAAAAAGCATATAGAACCATTTAACGCCATTTCAAACACGATGTCAAGGGGCATTGTTTAAGTTTCATGTTACAAGTTCCCTGTTTCAAGATATAATAGAGTATGAATAAAATCATTGATAAGACGCGGAGCTTCATATTCGCCAAACAAACGAGCATGGTTTCTTCGGCGCTCATCTTATCGGTAATGATCATCCTCGCAAGAGTATTCGGGTTTTTTCGTTACCGTATTCTTTCTGGGCTTTTCACCAAGGAGGAATTAGATATTTTTTTGGCATCATTCAAACTTCCCGATCTGATTTTCGAAATCTTGATTACCGGCGCATTGACAAGTTCTTTTATTCCTATCTTCATTAAATACCAGGACGATAAGAAAGAGCTCAATAAAAATATTTCCTCCATTATCAATGTGATTCTCCTTCTCATGACCGTTTTGATACTCGTTCTTTACATGACGCTCGATAAGACAATACCACTTATTACTCCCGGATTCAGCAAAGAAAAAACTGAAACCGTCATTTTCTTTACACGGCTTTTGCTTCTAGGACAGCTTCCTTTTATGATCCTCGGAAACTTTTTAACCGGAATCGGCCAAGCCAACAAAACTTTTTTGTTGCCTTCACTCGCTCCAGTTTTTTACAATCTGGCGATTATTTCTGGCGCAATCCTCCTTACTCCTTCTATGCATCTTTTAGCCCCGATCATCGGCGTGATGTTTGGATCAATATTGTTTTTGCTCATTCAGCTCCCGCTTCTTTTAAATCCCAATTTTATCTTTCAGTTCGTCATTAAAAAAACATCTGGGCTTATTGAATTTTTTCGCATCGTAGTACCACGCGCCATGACCGTCATTGTTGCTCAAATTGATGCAACGATAGATCTTGTACTTACAACGCTCCTTGGGCCGGGGTCATATACGGTATTTTATTTCGCCCAACACC
>JACPMD010000140.1 GCA_016186235.1 Candidatus Roizmanbacteria bacterium
CTGTTGTAGAGCTTTCCCAAAGTAGCCGAAACTTTGTGATAAACAATTGACTTTTTTGAATACATAACTCGATAGCCTTGAAGTCTCGCTCGCCAGGACAGATCAATGTCGTCATTGAGGGTAAAATAGCGTTTATCAAATCCTCCAATTTTCTCAAAGAGCGATCGTCTGATTATGAAGGAACCCCCGTAGGTAAAAAATACTTCCCCGCTTTCAGGGATAGTTTCTCTCCTCATCCCGGGATATTTTTGCATCCCAAAGCCGAATATATCGACGATCCCGCCGGCGTTGTCGATGAGATGTTCGCCGGTTTTTTGGTCTTTGTAGTAGTTTAAAAGTACGCTCGTTGCAATACCGACGTCTTTATTCGCATCAAGTATTCGCACAAGTTCCTTAATGCAGTTTCGTTCGAGCTTGATGTCATTGCTTTGGAAAACTACGTAGTCGCCAGAGCTGTGAGAAAAAGCAATATTTGATCCTGCTGCGGTTCCTGTGTTATAGGAATCCTCGGTGATAATTTTCACTTTGGTATAGTTTTCTTTTACGAATTCACGACTGCCATCTTTTGAGAGATTATCGAACATAATAATCTCATCGGGTATGAGGGTTTGCTTAAAAACAGAGTCAAAATATTCCTTAAGATGGAGAAGTCCGTTGTAATTGAGTACTACGAGAGAGACTTTTTTCATCGTAATAATGCCAAGAATTCTTTCGGAGTAATAACTTCTGTTTTGGAAATACGTTTTTTAAAATGTTTCGTATTGCCGGTTACGAAATAGTCAGCTTTTGCGGCTATAATGCAACTTACGAATAAAAGATCATTTATATCAGTTGGAAAGTATTTCTTAGGAATTTTTTCTGCATCTTTAACGAACGTAGCTTTTTGCTTGATATGCCAGAGGAGTTTGCGAAGATCATTTTCGGAAAAGTACTTTCGAAAGATTGTTCTTTTTCCCACCATTCCAATCTCCTCTACAACCCGCGTCGTACAAAAAAGAGAGATTCTCTCTTTTGCCCACTCCTTGAGTATTGTTCGACAAACGCCATCGGTAATGAGAGCGGCAATAAAAACATTAGTATCCAGTACAACCTTACTTTTTGTAGAGTTTTTTTCTTTCATTTTCGACCATTTTAAAAACAGTTTTTTCCTCAATCTTTGTACTAGGGAGAGAAAGTATAAATTGCTCTAGGTTTTTTTGCCAATTTTCGAGCGCAACGGAAATAATAAAATGCCGAAGAAAGCTCGAAGGTCTGAGTCCAATCTTGGCTACCTTTTTTTCAAACAGCTCATATATTTCTGGTGAAAGCCTTACATTGAGAATTTTTCTTTGCGAGAGCGATGACATATATTTTCTAAACTTGTAAAACAATAGTATCCTAATTGTAATACACCATTTTATATTTTACAAGAGTAAAGAGATAGTTCAATCCAACAAGTATGCGAAGAAAAAACATTCCTAAAGCGAGGAAGAGATGGCTGAGTAGTTTTTTCCATTTGCCGTTTTCTATGAATACCCACAATAGTCGATAAGACGGGCTAAACTGTTTCCGAACTTCATCATCGTTCCGGCCCCATTTATCGATATATGTCTTGAAGTTAAGCGAATAATAGCCTTTTTTATTCAAATACGTTCTTAAAGTAAAATCTGATTCATCATGGTAGAGTGGCTTAGTAATAAAGCCCGTAGAGCTGAGCTTTTTTATGCGTTTATCGAGATCCCAGTCTTCACAAGCGTAGAGCCGTTCGTCGTACCCTCCTATTTTGAGGAATGAGTCTCTACGGAAGAATCTCAATCCGTCTATAACAGTTCCATCATAGAAGCTTCGCTCAAAATTTCGTACCTTATTCCAGTAGGAATTTCCAGTAACGACCTCTTTAATATATAAACCGACTAATCTTCTCGACTTCGCTCGAAGAATACTGTCACTGCCTCTTTCCATTTCTTCTACACACGCACCAATAAGATTTTTACTTACTCTCATATCTGCATCAAGAAAGAGAAGATATTTTCCAAGGGCTTTTTTTGCTCCGAGATTTCTTTGACCTGAGCGTTCGGGCCCAGCTCCATAGACTCTTGACGTATATGTTCGAGCGATTTCTTTTGTTGTGTCCGAAGAATTGTTGTCGACGACGATGATTTCTAGGGATTGATACTTCTGGTGAGTGAGGGATTTGAGGCACTGTCCGAGATTTTTTTCTTCATTTTTGGTCGTTATGATAATCGAAACAAGGGGAGATTTTTTCACCAATTTAGTATAACATGAGATACTATGGTCGAGTTTGTTAAGCGACATTGGATATGGCTCCTTTTACTCACCTTCTTAGTTCTTGCAAGCTACGGAAATAGCCTAACAAATGAATTTGTCTCTGATGATATTGGATCAATTCCGGGAAACCCAGCTTTACAAAGCATCAACTATATCTTTAATAACCCGACTTTTTTCGCCAGAACCATTCCTTACTATTTTGCTTTTAAGATCGGTGGAACCAATCCTCTTTTTTTTCGCCTGATCAATATTATTTTTCACATCGGCAATGTCTGGCTTGTTTACATAATATTTCTTTTTTTGACGAATAAAAGAGTCGCATTACTTACAGCAGCCATCTTCGCAGTTCATCCCTTGCTTATCGAATCTGTCGCCTGGATTTCAGGCGGAGTATATAGTCAATATACGTTTTTCCTTCTGCTTTCTTTTTTCTTGTACATAAAATTCAGTCAAAACAGATTTATCTATCTTTTGTCTCTCTTTGCATTTTTATTCGCGCTTTCTACTTCTGAAAAAGCTGCGGTTTTGCCTCTCATTATTGTCGCCTACGAATTCAGTGTAGGAGATCTCAAGAAACACTGGAAAAAAATAGTTCCCTATTTTTTAATGGTTGTTGCTTGGGTTATCATCCTCTTTAGTTTGAGGCTTTCAGAGAGAGTAGAGTTTCTTGAGTCGCAGTTTCATTTACAGAAAGGATTTGATAACCCGATCTATCAGATACCTATTGCGATTGTTTCCTATCTCAAGCTCATTTTTTTTCCTTTGACCTTGTCTTTTTATCATTCAGAACTTCGCTTCAGTTTTTTGCAGTATTTTGTTTATCTTTTCTTTTTTTTGATCTATCTTGCTGGACTTGGAATATCGTATGCAAAAAACAGGCTGATTTTTTTCTGGCTCATGTTTTTTTTCCTAAGCTTGCTGCCTACGCTGACGCCATTTAGAATCTCTTGGGTAGTCGCTGAGCGGTATGTGTATCTGGGATCGATCGGGATCATATTTGTATTCTCGTATTTCCTTACAAAACTTGCTACGAAAGAGGCATACAAACAAGTAATCATTATTGTATCGATCTGCCTGGTGCTGCTTCTTTCTATACGAACAATACGAAGAAATATGGACTGGAAGAATCATGATACTCTTTGGCCGGCGACGTTGAAAACGTCTCCCTCCAGCCCCGTGACCCACAACAATATGGCAGATGTATATTCACGTCAGGGTGACATTAAAAATGCAGAGCGTGAACTCTTGACGGCAATTCACCTCAACCCAAACTATGCTGACGCATATCACAACCTTGCGAATATTTATAAAGACACGAAAAAAACAGA
>JACPMD010000131.1 GCA_016186235.1 Candidatus Roizmanbacteria bacterium
AGAAACAGTATGCTCACCGCCCAGAAAAAAAGAACACTACTATTCTTACTCTTCCAGAACAAAAAAATCGAAACGACTATTACTAAAAACAAAACTACGTCGTTCTTTAAATAATTGAACAGTGCTAAGGGATCGAACGGATGGGTAGAGAATGCCTGATTTCGTAAACCAATGATACTGTTCCAGACTGCATCGAGTCCAAACGGCAACACAAAAACGGCGGAAACAGTAAAAAAAACAGATATAAAAATAAATGTTAGGCGTGCCTTATTTTTAATATTCCAGAAAAGAAAAGCCAGAGGAAGAATGAGTGAAACGTCTAATTTAGTCCAAAAACTCACGAGGAAAAAAACAGATCCCACTATAAACCAAAAAACATTCGCAGTATTCTTGTAACGCCAAAAAGAAGCCAAAGAAAGGGTAGAAAAGACAACAACTAAAGCGTCGGATTGGAGTGTAACTATTTGATTTGTATAGCTAGGAATTGCATATAATAGGTAAGCTCCCAATAGCCCTACCCAAATATTCCCAATTTCTTTAGCCAGCCATATAATCCCAATAATGCCGATCAAGGACCATAAAAATATCGTCAGTCTTGCGGCGAATACCGTTTTACCAAACAAAATAAAGCCAGGATAGGTGGAAAAGAAAAAATCGGGCGGTTGCGAAAAGAAAATTTGCCTATACAGGAGCTGTCCTTTGCTTACTAGTAGAAACGTCGTTGTATAGATCCCTTCATCATTATTTGCAACACCTCTTTGGAGAAGTCTCGCATTAAAAAAAAACAAAAAAAGAAAAAAAACCAGCCAAATAAATAAAAACCATTTTTTATTCATTTCTGAGCTTATTGAATGTCCAGAGCTCTAAATAGAAAGACCTGATTCCTTTGTAAATAGAAATTTTTGTGAATCGGGATTACTTTTCCAGTCACCCAGGGAATCTCCATTTTGATCTTTTTGAGAGATAAGTGGGCCTTCATGCAGAATTTGATCGACTTGTTTTTTCAAATTTACCTCAAATAACGACCAATCAATATCTTTGGCAAGAGGCGAAATCGTACGCTCTGTATCCGGATTATATTCCTCGGTGCAAAAGTATTCTAGCATCGTCGGCTCAAGAAAAATTGCTCCATGAGCGAAGCCTGATGGAATATAGATCCATTGATTGAAATGGTCTGTAAAGGTTGTTGACATAGCGTGACCGCCAATTTTGCCAAAAAAAGGAGACCCGATTCTGATATCTATAAAAAGATCGATCATCGCTCCTTGAATTGGTCGAACAAGTTTTTCCATTGGAGGATCGAACTGAAAATGAAGTCCTCGAACTACTTTGGCTTTAGAAAAACTGATATTTGCTTGTTTAAATTCTTTATGACTCAGAAAAGAGAGTCTTTCATTCTTCTGAAAATCGCTCCTTCGGTAGATTTCAGCGAAAAATCCTCTTTCATCCATGAATCGGTTATATTGTATGATTTTGATTTCGGGAAAAATAAGTTCTCCAACCTCAGTTATTTGCATACTAGTACTTAAACGATGATATCATTATGACAAAATTCTATCAAGTAGATTTATGAAAATTTCAGAATACGAAAATATTTTCCGTAATGAAGACAATCACTTTTACTATGTTGCAAATCACCGTATCGTCTTATCATTAGTAAATAAATATCTCGGACATAAAAAGATGGTTAGACTTCTTGATGTAGGCTGCGGTACAGGCCTTCTTGCCAAAAAATTGGCAAAATTTGGAAAAGTTAGTGGGGTTGATATTCATGAGGAAGCCATTAAATATGCCCGAATCAGAAATGTTGATGTTAAAAAAGCATCAATTACAAAGCTTCCATTTCTAAATAATAGTTTTGACGTAGTTGTCTGTATCGACGTTCTAAACCATCGCTGGGTTAAAAATGAGCGAAGAGCGCTCTTAGAACTATATCGAGTTTTGAAGCCGAGTGGTTTTTTAATAATTCGAGCCTCTGCAAATAAATGGCTTCACCTCGTTCATGACAAACATGTTTGGCTAAAAAAACGTTATGAAAAAGAAGACTTCGAAAGAAAATTACATGGTGCAGGATTTACCGTAAAACGATCGTCCTATGTTAACATGATGCTTCTTCCTATGGCTCTTTTACTAAGTATCTTTGAAAAAATGACGAAAACTAACAAACCTACTTCGGCAATTTCTCACGTTTCCTCGCTCATCAATATCTTCTTCACTTTCTTACTTTCCCTAGAATCATATGTGCTTCCATTTATAGATTTACCTTTTGGAATTGCCCTTATTGCGGTCTGCAAGAAGTCTGACCCAAACTCTAAGATCTCCAACTAATCTTTCTTTCACCAATGAGACCACATTATATGAGGAGCTGCCATAAGATCTGGGATAATGCTTAACCTGCACTTGTGCAAATGTAGCACCTTTTTTCTCTAAGCTTTTAATAAGCTCTAATAGTATCGACGAACTGGTTGATTCGAGAGAAAGTTTTTTCAAAAAACTTCGCTTTATAAGTCTGAAGTCACATGTTAGATCAGTTATAGGCAGATAAAAAATATGTTTGCTTAAAAATCGATACATGCTTCCAAATAAAACTCGTAAGAACGAATCGCGTCGCGCTATTCTGTAACCATTTACAATGTCTGCTTGCTTTTCCCTTTGTTTCTGAATAAGTTTAATAAGATCGTTAAGATGATATTGCAAATCTCCGTCAGTGTAAAATACCCAGTCTTTGGTTGCGTGTTTAAATCCATATTTTATTACTGCGTAGCCTTCCTTATTTTTATGTTTGTCAACAATTTTGAGATCCGGATGTTTTTTCTTTTCTATTAGTAGTTTCTCAAAGGTTTTATCCCGAGAGGCTCCCCCATGAATCGCAATTACTTCTAGATCGCTCGTAACTCTACTACCGTATCTATACGCTTCTTCTATTGATCTTTCTACAGTTCCTTCGTCGTTAAAAAAGGGAAAAAAAATACTAAGACTTTTCAACCCATACATATGACTTAATTAAGAAACAAAATATCCATTTGCATAGAGGCCAAGCATCAGACAAAGTAGGAATAGGGAAACAGTAAGATAGACTACTCTTACCCAAGAGTTCGATTCTTTCAGAAGGATCGCGATTGACAGGAAAAGAGGATAGAGATGTAGACCGTACCGAGGCATACCTGCAAAAGTACCAGTAAGGCTAGGTATCAAAAAAGAAACTAACATAAAAATCCAATATGAAATTCTTATTTTTTTGAAGGAATAGATGAGGATTGCAATGTAAAACAAAACAAAAAAAAGTTCGATAAAGGCTATCCAATAATTCAATTTGAAAGTCGGATAGAGCAGCAAAATCTTAAAATAACGCCAAAATACTTGGGGAAGGAGAATAACCCTATCTTGATCCCAGATTTTCATGGTAGAAAAAAGTAGACGCCAATCTCCAAACTTTTTTTGGATCGAGAACAATAAATAGAGAAAAGTTGCAGGGATTATGAGCGTTAGGTAAAGTTTTGAACTTAACATAGCTTTAAAAGAAAATGCTTTCTTTACCATAGGAACGACCCTTGAAAGCTTCGCAGTCAATTGATTCATATACACTACTTTATTTATGCTACTAAAATACTCTGCAATAAGAGCTATGAAGAGAGCTAACCCGTTTAGTCTCGTATAGGTGGCAAATCCTGCCCAAATACTGGCTAAGAATGTGTTTTTAGTTCGCATTGCTAACAGGGAAAGCGTGGCAAAAAGCAAAAACAAAGAATCATTGTAGGTCGCCTCATAAAAAAATGATGTTGGGTAGGCCACTATGATCACAAAAACAAGAGTGAAGAGAGATCTTTTTCCGTCCTTCAGTAAAAGCTTATAAATCAAAAGAAGCGAGATAAAAAAAGCGAGATTAGAGATTACTTGAGAAATGGGGGTAAAAAACCTGTGATGGAAAAAATTATCGGCAATAAATCGGATGATAAGAGGGTACAAGGGGAAAAATGGAATATTCGATGGATTATGTCCTTCTCTGGCAATCCGGAGGTAATTTATTCCATCCATGTTTGCAAATCTCCATATAATTTCGTGATAACGCTCGGAAAATATATTTTTCGCTTCATAAAAAGGAACGTCAGGAAATATGTGGCTCACATTGATTGCAAAAAATACAGTAAACACCTTCCAGATAATGAAACCTAAGAGTATTTTTTTAACCATAGTAG
Organism: Candidatus Roizmanbacteria bacterium; assembly: GCA_016186235.1. Classification (GTDB taxonomy): domain Bacteria; phylum Patescibacteriota; class Microgenomatia; order UBA1406; family GWC2-37-13; genus JACPMD01. Next base: position 4,197 of record JACPMD010000131.1, read on the forward strand.
AACTGTCGTATAGATTTTACAATAAAGTCAATTTGTTTTTTAGAAAGGTACGGGTGGAAAGGCAGACTAAGAATCTTTTTGCAAAGTCTCTCTGAGTTAGGAAAACTCCCCACTTTATATCCCAAGTAGGAAAATGCCGGAAGAAGATGGATTGGGTAAGGGTAATGAATGAATGAATCTATTCCTTTCCGTTTAAGATAGGATTTCAGTTGGTCTCTTCGTCTCGCCTGAATTACGAATTGATGGAGTATCGGATCTGATTCTTTATTTTGGTAGAGAATTTTAACTTTTGAAAGAACTCCATATTTTTTAAAATATTCTTGATAGAGAGTGAAGACTCTTTTCCTTCTGGAGAAGTCTTTCTTAATTTTTTGCAGGTAAATGTTTAAGATACCTGCCTGGATTTCTGGTAAACGGCTATGGCCTGAAACGAATTCACTTCTGAATTTTGCACCTTCTCCATAGTGAACCGCTTGCTTTAAAAACTTATAGAGTGTTTTGTAAGGAGTCCAGAGAGCTCCTCCATCACCCATTGTTCCTAAATTTTTAGTCGGATAAAATGAGAAACA
>JACPMD010000063.1 GCA_016186235.1 Candidatus Roizmanbacteria bacterium
GCTTCGCCCGCAGCGTCATCTCTTGTTTCTCCGAGGACTTCATACGTAATGTGATCTTTAAAGAGAACAATTTCTGTATGCCCTCCTGAGACGATCAGTGCCAGATAAGGGAATTCTAACTCTCTTTTTGGATTTCCTTTGCTGTTTTGAGCGAAAGACGAATAAATATGACCTTCAAGGTGATTTACGGCAATTAATTTTTTATTATATTTTTGAGCAAGCTCTTTTGCTTTCTTTATCCCAACCTCAAGTGCAATAGCCAGCCCCGGGCCTTGAGTTACGGCAATGTAATCTATGTCTTTCAGCGAAAATTTTTTTTGCCCTTCCTCAACTACCCAGTCAATTCTTTCTTCGTGTGCCCTCTTGGCGAGCGATGGAAAGATTCCTCCCCACTTTGCGTGTGTGAGAATCTGTGAGTAAATAACGTTCGATAAAACTCGTCTGCCTTTTGTAATCGCGCAGGCTGTTTCATCTGCGGATGTCTCGATTGACAAAATGAGCATAGTACTTAATAATGTAATATAATAATGCGTAGAACGCTTCTCATACTAGGGCTTATTATAACCTCTTCAATACTCTCTGCGTTACTAACATTCACGAAGCCTAAAACACTCATTAAAAGCAAAGCTTCAGAACGAGTAAAAAAAGAAGACTATGCTAAAAATGAACCAAAAAGTGAATACTCTCCCAATGAGCTTATCATCACGTTAAAATCCTCCTCACCGCCTCTCTCTTCATCAACGAAAAACTTTGATAAAGAAGCAGTTCCATTCTCCGAGGTTGAGAAAAGTACGCTTCCGCCCCGCCCAGTTTGAATGAGCAAACTATCCAAACCATAGAAAAGATTTTTAAAAATTACTCAAATCCTGAAACCGATATTGCCCGTTTTAGTCAAAGATTTTCCACAGAAATAAATGAGGGTGAAAGAGAGTTAGATAAAGCAACTTTACAGTCTATTAATCTTTCTAAGATTTACAAAATAACGTTCAATAATCAATCAAACATAGGAGAGGTCTCAAAAAAACTTGCCGCTAGCGGACAATTTGAAAATGTTGAATTAAACTATATTCTCACTGCTGATTTTATCCCAAGCGATCCATATTTTTTAGATACCTACCCCTCACAAGTCAACAATCGAGATCCCGATTGGCTGCCGACTCATGACTATCAATGGAATCTAAAAATGATAAATATGCCTCAAGCCTGGGATATAACTAAAGGGTCAAAAAAAGTTATTACAGCTGTTTTGGATGGCGGCATTGACTATAATCACCGCGATCTTAAAGATCACATGTGGCAAAATCGTGACGAAATACCAAACAACGCCATCGACGATGATGCTAATGGTTTCATAGACGATGCGTTAGGGTGGAACTTTATTGATAATACGAATTCCGTCCTGGATGATGGTGAACTGGGTCACGGCACTTTTGTCGCTGGGCAAATAGTCGGAAATACCAATGATTCCAACAAGGCCGCCTTTATGAATTGGAATGCGAAACTGATGCCTGTGAAGGTATTAGATTTAGTCGGGCGAGGCAAGGTAAGTCAAGTTATGGCCGGAGTCTATTATGCAACAAATAACGGCGCTGATGTTATTAACATGAGTCTTGGCGGATGGATCCCACCAGGCGATGTAACCTCTTCATTCCAAAAGTCCATCTCCTATGCGTTTGCCCATGGCGTAGTGGTTGTAGCTTCAGCAGGAAATAACGGTTTGCCACTTGAAGCTAGCTGGCAAGATTCTTATAGCTATAACTATTCAAATTATATCGAAGTCCCAGCTTATTTTCCTAATGTTCTTAAGGTAGGCTCAGTTAGCCCAAATGGTGATATTTCTCGATTTAGTAACTTTGCAGGTCAAGGTTATTTCGTGACAGCTCCAGGTGGAGGAAACAGTTGTTTCTAGGCTACATGCTTGGAGATAGTCCTTGCTTTAATGTTCTTGCTCCTAAGTCTTCTTCCTACTCGCGCGATGAACGACGGATTGTTCAACATACCTACCACAGACTAGCTGGAACCTCAATGAGTGCTCCGCATGTGAGCGCTGTTGCCGCTCTTATCAAGAGTTATAAACCCAAGTTATCAAACAAAGCCATCATGAAAAGTATTGTCTATTCTGCAAAAGACGCTGGTGTTCCTGGTCCAGATAGCCTTTACGGTTACGGAATACTGGACGCTGCTGCGGCATTAAAAATAAACCCTGGTTCGTTTCCTCCAGTAGAGTTCACACAATTAAAACGCGGATTTAAGGAACGGTCTTATGCTCCTAGTCAAAATTCACTGTTTAATAAGTCAATTGTATTTCCTGGAAATAGAGGAGGACCAGATGATCCACCTGCAAGCTACATCACCATCCCTGGTAACGGATCGATTAAGGTATCAACTCCACAAACGATAGAAGGATGGTTTAAATATAACGGCGATACTAATGAAGGACCCCCACTCCAAACGTTAATGAGAAAAACCGACCAATATGGCGGCCATCACAAAAGGAACGTTTTCCCTTATTGGGTTTATCTAAATTCTCAAAAGCAGTTTGTTTACGGAAGTGGTGAAAATGATATTGGGCAATATCAAGAATCCATTCTTTTTCATCTCACGTCGAAATTTTTTCTGCAAAAAAATAATTGGTATCACTTTGCAATCACGTTTAACGGTTCAATATCGCGAGTATTTTTAAACGGCCAATTAATGGACGAGATTCGGACCAAGTATCCGATTGATGATGGATCACCCCTGGCTATTGGATTCTTACCCAATGTTGGATTTCCATTTTTGGGCGAAGTTGACGAGTTGAGGATATCAAATATAATCCGCTATAAAGAAGAATTCACCCCTTTGAAAAAACCTTTTAAGAATGATTCTAGCACCTTGGGACTATGGCATTTTGACGACGATACCAAAG
>JACPMD010000133.1 GCA_016186235.1 Candidatus Roizmanbacteria bacterium
ACACAAACATTTATTCTGCACTGGTATCCTGTTCCGCATGCTGAGATACAATAGGCGGTACTTCCATCACAGGAAGATAAATTACATCCTGGTTTTGGTGTCGTCGTTGGGGCTGGCGTTGACGTTGCGCTTGGCGGTTTTGGAGTTGGGGTTACGGTTGGTTTTGGTTTGCAGCAAACTCCTGAATAAAATGGAGTAGTACAATTCTGATTTGTTGGATCATATGTGGACGGACAGACAAGACCGTTTACACAACTCGCTCCTGCACTGCAGCCTCCCGTTCCAGTAGGAAGTGGCGTAGGAATATAGGTAGGTCCTTGGCCTAGACACTGTGCGCTATAGACACAGCTAGTACCGCCTTGGGCATTAGTGGAGCATATTTTGGAGTCGTCACAGCAGGTGCCTTTTGGAATTGTTCTTCCATTATAGTTACAGCTGCCTGTGGGTGGTGGCGTTGGAGTTAGACTCCCATCAAATCTACAGTTACGATCGGGAGTACAGCTGTCATACTTTAACTTTTCAAGTCCAGCCGTTGAACCATCCCGAGTACACTGACCCGTTTTATCCTCATACGAACAAATATAATACTGAGATGTTATATTACCTAAACAGTTTGTTTCTGAATACTTTGTGATTTGACACTTATATCTGATAGCTGCTTGCGTACTTGTTGTTTGTCTTTGTTTTGCAAGTTGAGTCGTACTAATGATTGCAGTGACAGCAGTAACGACTGCGACTGCGCCGACAACTACGAGAGGAATAAGCGGAGCGACTCCTCTTTGCCAAAAACGATTAGTCATGTCAGAATAGAGTGAAAAAATTCACGTATGAATTTCATAGTAGGGTAAAAAAAAGGGGCTGTCAAGGGGTAACCGCTTTTTTTGCGAGCTCCTTTGCCTTTTCGCGAAAGAATTTTTTCAACTCGTCAAGAGTCACTGGTTTAATCATTCTTGGCATAAGATCAAATTTTTCGATCGTATAGGCAAGGTCTGAGCTCAAGATCCATGGTTCTATTTCCATATGGAACTTTACTCTCACACCTTCTATAAGATCCCAGATAGTAAATTTTTCAAGAAGGAAATATAGGTCAACATAGTCTCTAACCTGACTCCGTTGGTTGATTGCAGAAAGTTTATTAATGGCAATATCAATAAGACTATCTACTGTTATCTTCTGAAAAATTTGGCCTTTCTCCACCCTTCTATATGGATAGCGTCCGAAATCTACTTTTACTTGTTTTCCGTTCTTGAATCTTAAATTGAAAATGTAGACAACTTCCTTCAAATCTGCTTTTAAGTTGAAATCCCCTTCTTTGGCGAACTGTTTCATTATGGCTAATATTTCTTTATGGTCAAATTCTACTTCTGAGAAAAAATCAAGGTCTTCTGAATAACGATGCTGAAGATAAAAATAGCTCAGTGCCGTACCGCCTGTAAAATAGAAACGGCGTTGGAGGAACGTATTATTGCTTATTTTATCGAAAATGTGTTTCTGCTCTTGTGAGAAGAGAAGCATTTCCCCCATATCAATAATTCTAGCATATGTCTCTGAGGTTCGTATAAATCGAGTTGGCTCCAGTATTTCTTAACCAGAGACAGCTTAATTTTTTCTCTTTTTTCTGTTGGGCCGTAGTTGATGAGGCGCTCCAGGATAAGAATTCTGCCGCGTTCTGTTTTTTTAAGTTTATTGATGTCGTAGTCCCACATGAGAACCATATGGATTCTATTATATCACCTTCAATACTCTAAACAGAACGAAGCTTATGAAATAGAAAAGAACGACCTGAAAAATAGGAAGATAAAGCGTTAAAAAGATCGTTACAATAGCAAGAAGGAAAAAAGCTTCGTTATGTATAGCAGGCAGCAACCCTTTGGTAACTAACATAAGAATAATTATCGTAAGAAGTACGCGCTTATCGAACCAATACAAACTCCAGCCCAGATACCATGCCAGTCCTACCAAAATCGCGGCAAGAATCAAGAAGATTTCTTTTGTATCAAGGTAAAACGGACCGATATACATAGTTTATTTTCTTGAAACTACATAAAATACAAAGAGTCCAAACGCAAGAGTAAATAGGCCTAAAAATAGATTAAACGTCTCTATATTCATTCTCTTATTTCCTTTTCAAAAACCAATAATAGCTCACTAATACAAAGACCAATATGAGAATATAAATCAAAAAGTAGTATGAGTCTATATTAAATTTCATTTTAGAAATTGTAAAGAAAAATTTAACACGATCGCTGATACAACGAAAGCTGTAATTAATTTTACAATAAAAATAACTGTGTATTCAATTCCAGTCAATAATGGACCAATAAAACCAAAGCTAACTACTGCCAAAGCTATATTACTGTAAAATTGCTCTAAGATTTCTTTCTGTTTTGCATTCTGCATGGAATTAATTCAAGTCTCACTATACAAGTCTCACTATAATAGTACATTATAATTTCCTGAGTCAAGATTTTTTTTATCTCGGTCTTATTCCACAATCGTTAAAACAGCTTAAAATATTCTCGTTAAAATCGCATATGCCGTTTCCGCAGAGTTTTTTGGTGTAACCCTCAGGAAGTTTCAGGTCTTTCAGAGAAAATGACAATTTTTCCTCTTTGTTCTCGTCAAGGAATATCACTTTATCTCCAGTGATAAAATAAGGCAAAACGACAATAAGCTCAGAAAGTGGCTCTACCTTGATATCTTTTTCTGTTTCAGGGACAGGGAGAAATGCA
>JACPMD010000135.1 GCA_016186235.1 Candidatus Roizmanbacteria bacterium
ACGAGATTGAAAAAGCCAGTAAGGAAATTCTTAATCTGTTTCTAACCGTGCTTGATGAAGGATATTTCACCGATGGGTTTGGGCATAGAGTTGACTGCAAAAATCTAATCATTATTGGAACATCAAATGCCGGTTCAGACTTTATTTATAAACAAATGCAGTCTGGATTACACTTCGAGAACGATAGGGCGCTCGTCGATTATCTTATTGAGCAAAAACTATTTTCTCCAGAATTCCTTAATAGATTCGATGCAGTAATCGCCTATAATCCACTTGACGTTCAGTCGATCATCGACGTAGCCAAAAAATTTGTCACGATAATTGCCGACGATATGTATAAACTGCACAAAATCAAGCTTGCTGTTCCAGACGATCGTCTCGTAGAATTGGCGAAGATCGGATATAATGAGAAATTTGGCGCGCGAGATATGGAGAGGCTATTACGAACGCACATCGAGGACAAAGTTGCAAAGCTCATTTTAGAAAATAAGGTTAAACAGGGTGAAACGATTCAGTTATGATCAATACACTTTCAATCTATTTCACTGCTGCCACTTCCTATGATGGAGATCTTCATAATCACTATGTAAAAATACTCTCACTCATTAAAAATCACTCCGCGTCGCTCCTATCAGGAGAACAGATTGTAAATGAGGAGCTTCTGAAAAGAGATAAAAAGTTAACTCAGAGACAAATTTTCGAACGCGAAAAAAAATTGATAGAAGAGTCTGATTGTGTCATTGCTGAAGTATCCCGACCTTCGCTTGGAGTAGGCTCAGAAATTACTCATGCATTAATCAATAAAAAACCTGTTTTAGCCTTGGTCTTTGAGGGATACGAGGATAAAATTTCTCCTATCATCGCAGGTAATCCTTCTGAGAGTCTGTTTATGGAGTTCTACAATTTCGACAAAATTCCCTTTATCATCAAAGATTTTCTCGCCCACGTCCAAAACCTTAAGAAAAAAAAGGGGAAAATGATCGTCCTCGAAGGCGGTGATGGATCGGGAAAAACGACACAGGCTAAAATGCTTGTCGAATATCTCAGGGGGCACAAATTTCCGATAAAATATTTTGATTTTCCCCAATATTATCATTCTTTTCACGCCAAAACCGTGGCCAAATTCTTAAGAGGAGAGTTTGGAAATATCGATCAAGTTTCGCCGTATCTTGCCTCGCTCGCTTACGCGCTTGACCGCGCTTCTGCCAAAAACATAATGGAAGATTTTCTTCACGACGGAGGAATTATTATTGCCAACCGCTACGCCACTTCAAACATTGCTCATCAAGGGGCAAAATTCTCTACGGATAATGAGAGAGACGATTTTCTCAAATGGGTCTACGAGCTCGAATACAAAATACATCGTATTCCTAAGGAAGATGTAGTAATTTATTTACATGTGCCTTGGCGCATAGGAGCCAAACTTACCGAGAAAAGAGAGAAAAGAAACTATCTCAAAGGCTTAAAAAACGATATTCATGAAACAGACCTTGACTATCGAAGAAAAGTCGAAACAATGTACCTTTCGCTCGTCCATCGATTTAAACACTGGGTCAAAATCGACTGTGTTGAGAAGGGAAAGCTTTTATCACCGCAAGTCATCCACAAAAAAATTATCACAGTTTTAAAGGAGAAAAAGATATTTTAAAAACTCCCTAACCAAGTCAGTTGACAACGATGGACTTGCGTGTTATGATCTAGATAGATAGTGATAAACAGCCTATCACAACAATATCTATGGATAAAAAGTTGACAGGTCTTATTCTCATTTTTATCCTCACATTCTCCGTCTTTTCGGCTTTACTGGTGTTTAGAGAACCAATCACGCAATACACTCGGGCCAAAGAAGACATTACGCCAGATGCTGCCAAATCAACCATCCTGGCATGGCCAATTAATGATATTAAAGCTACTGGATCAGATGTAAGCAACATCAGCGTATTCGTAAGAAGTATCAACGGAAGACCCCTCGAAAATAAATCAGTGAGCCTTTCTTCTTCGATTGGCACAGTGAATGCTATTTCCGATACAACAAATAAAAACGGGGAAGCGAAATTCACACTCTCTTCTTCTTCTCCTGGGGTTGCTGAAGTTTTAGCAACTGTCCAGCCTGATATACAACTTACACAAAAAGTAAGCATCGAGTTTGAATGATTTACATTTAACAACTACATGAAGAAAATTACTAAGGTCGTAATTCCAGCGGCCGGCTATGGCACTCGCTTTCTCCCACAAACCAAAGCGATGCCCAAGGAGATGCTCCCAGTAGTAGATAAACCAGTTATTCAGTATGTTGTCGAAGAGGCAGTGCATTCGGGTATCGAAGACGTTATCATTGTGACAGGCTGGAGCAAGCGTCCGATCGAAGATCATTTTGACACACCTAATGCAGATTTAGTAAATAATTTAAAACAGGGAAAAAAAACGCATCTTCTTAATGAACTAAACAATATTTCCGAGATGGCTAATTTTATTTATATAAGACAAAAAGGGCCTTACGGCAATGGAACACCCGTCTTAAGCGCAGAGCCTATTATTGGAAACGAACCATTTGCTGTCATGTGGGGTGATGAATTTATTCATGCAACTCCACCTCGCCTTAAACAGATGATTACTGCCTGGGAAAAATATGGAGGGGTCATGATCTCTGGCGTTCGTATAGAAACGAAGGATCATCTTAGTCGTTATGGAATTGCTGAACTCGAACCGATAGATGGACAGGTCCATAAAATTAAACGCATCGTCGAAAAGCCGCTTTCAAGCGAAGCGCCTTCCAATCTTGCAACTCACGGCGCATACATTCTACCACCCGAAATTTTTAAAGCTTTAAAAAATTTAAAACCAGGAAAAGGCGGAGAAATATGGCTGGTTGATGCAATTAATGAACTCAAAAAGCAAGGAATCCCAATTTATGCCTGTGAAATAGAAAAAGGCAAGTATTACGATACAGGGAACAAATTGGAGTATCTCAAAACAGTTGTAGAATTTGCTCTCGAACATCCAGAAATCAACGGCGAATTCAGGAAATTTTTGAAAAGCCTAAGGACATAAAGCTCTAACATTTCTTGCAAAAAAACCTCATGATTGATACAATGTCCGAATGGTACCGCAAACTCTCGTAGAAGAGCTTTTTAAGGCCAAGTCTCACCTTGGGCACAAAACAAATAGAGTTCATCCCAAAGCCAAGAAATATATTTACACCATAGAGCAAGGAGTTTCTATCATTGATCTAACCCTCACAGCCGATTTGCTCGAAAAAGCAAAACAGTTTGTGAGTCAGCTTGGAAAAGAGCAAAAAAAATTGCTTGTGGTGGTGACAAAAAAATATGCATCAGATTCTGCCCAAGAATTATGCAAAAAGCATGGAATCTTATACATTACGAGTAAATGGCCCGCCGGACTCCTTACCAATTTTGAAACGATTCAAAAAAATATCAACAAGCTGAAGAAAATGGAGGAAGAGAAGACAAAAGGAGAATGGAATAAACTTGTTAAGTATGAACAGAGTGTGCTTAAGCGAGAACTTTCTAAGTTGGAAAGATTGTATGGAGGGTTGAAGTCCTTAGAAAAACTTCCTGACGCGCTTTTTGTCGTCGATACGAAGAAGGAAAAAAATGCAGTCGTCGAGGCAAAAAAGAATCAAATCCCCATTATCGCTCTGGTTGATACAAACGTAGATCCGAGCGAAGTTAACTATCCTATTCCGGCAAACGACGATTCATTTTCATCGATCGACTACATCATTAATCAAATCATCGAAGCATACGTTAAGGGAAAAAAGTAAATTGACAGTATGTACGACATCAAAAAACTCAAGCAACTACGAGACGAAACTGGAGTCTCCATAGCGCTTTGTAAGAAAGCACTGGAGGAGTCAAACAACGACCTGACAAGGGCCAAAAAGCTCCTCTTCTCATGGGGAGCAGAAAAAATCAAAGATAAGACAACGAAAACAACTTCTCAAGGAGCCCTTTTTTCATATGTGCACCATAACAAAAAGATAGCTTCGCTCGTCGAGCTTTTTTGCGAAACGGATTTTGTCGCCAAAAACAGCTACTTTCAACACCTTGGTCAAGAGATCGCGATGCAAGTAGCTTCTACTCCTGCCAAAAATCAAGATGAGCTTCTCAAACAACCATACAACCGCGACGCTTCCAAAATGATAAAAGATCTCATTAACGAGGGTGTCCTAAAACTTGGAGAAAACATAAAAATTGGAAAATTCATTCGCTTGGAACTTGGGGTAGAATAAGACTATGAACTCCATTATTGCTCAGTTTAAAGAGTCGGCTCAACATATTACTCAAGAGCTAGAAAATGATCTACGGTCTGTAAGAACAGGAAAAGCACATCCTTCCGTAATCGAAAACCTCATAGTCGAAACATACGGAGGTCAAACAAAACTGCGCCTCATGGAGCTCGCAACGCTCGGAATTGAAGCGCCTTCGACTATCGTGGTTGTACCTTTTGATACTTCAACATTGCAAGACATTGAAAAGGCTATTTTAAAATCGCCTCTGGGACTGTCTCCATCGGTACAAGGAAATAAGATACTCATCAAGGTACCAACCTTATCTCAAGAACAGCGGGAAAAAATGTCAAAAGTAGCCAGGCAGAAAGTTGAAGAAAAAAAAGAAGCCATTCGAATTCGTCGGGATGATGCACGAAAACAAATTAAGTCGCTCTTTGAATCGAAAGAGATCGGTGAGGATGAAAAATTTAGGCTAGAAAAAGATCTCGACAATGAAACTCGTATCATTATGGATACTATGCAGTCGATAAAAGATAAGAAAGAAAAAGAGATCATGCAGATTTAAACTTTATTTATAAACTATTATGGCTATCTTAATTTTTATTGTCATTCTCGCAATTCTCGTTCTCGTTCATGAATTTGGTCATTTCATCGCTGCTAAAAAAAACGGCGTGAGGGTCGAAGAATTTGGTTTTGGCTTCCCGCCGCGATTATTTGGAGTTAAAATAGGCGAGACGCTTTACAGCATTAACCTTATTCCAATTGGAGGTTTTGTCAAAGTATATGGAGAGGAATACGCCGAACTTGGGAAAAAAATCGATGTAGAACTCAAGGAAAGAGCTTTTGCCTATAAGAAGCCGTGGCAAAAAGCAATTATAATAGCCGCCGGTGTCCTTGGTAATTTCCTCCTCGGCTGGGTTATTATCTCTTACCTCTTCACTCAAGGCGTTCCCGTTCCAGTTTCAAAAGTATTGGTTGAGAATGTTCAAGCGAAATCTCCAGCCGAATCAGCAGGTCTGAAAAAAAAGGATTTAATTTACGCAATCAGAGCTAGGGGCAAGGAATATTCGGTAACATCGCCTAATGATCTTGTAGGAATAGCGAATAAATATCTGGGTAAAAAAATAGTGCTCCTGGCTGAACGAAATGGAAAAAAACTGAGTTTCGAAATTGTACCGAGAGTAAAGACGCCAAAAGGTGAAGGAAAACTAGGAG
>JACPMD010000136.1 GCA_016186235.1 Candidatus Roizmanbacteria bacterium
GCATGAAAATGTTGCACTGCCTGTTTTATCGTTTCCTCTTGTTGAAAAAAAAGCGGAAGAAAATCTAATTGGAGAGGTACTCATCTGTTATCCGCAAGCCATACTTCTTGCAGCGCAGAGAGAAAAAAAAGTCGACGATATCATCCTCGAATTAGTGGAACACGGAATATCTAACTTGATGAAATAAGTTTCGTCCCACAAGTCCATGTTTTACCTCAAATACCGACCAAAAACAATCCAAGAAATTGACAACTCTCATATAAGAGAAGTTGTCGTCAATATCCTTAAATCAAAGGACCTCCCACATGCCCTATTATTTATAGGCCAAAAAGGAACGGGGAAAACATCTACTGCCAGAATTTTTGCGAAAACGGTAAATTGTCTAAAAAATAAATTTTCTTCGAGTTCATCAAGCTCTATTGAACCTTGTAATAAATGCTCAAATTGCAAGAATATCGATACTTCATCTTCACCAGACGTTATAGAAATGGACGCGGCCTCAAATAGAGGCATTGATGATGTACGAAATCTCATAAAAGAGGCCAATTTTGTTCCAATGACGACTCGATTTCGAGTCTTCATTATTGATGAGGCTCACATGATCACTACCGACGCATTTAATGCGCTCCTTAAAACGCTTGAAGAACCGCCCTCATCAGTCATTTTTATCCTAGCCACGACCAACTCTGAGAAAATTCCTAAGACAATTTCTTCGCGATGTACAATCATCAACTTCGGTAAGGCTCATTTGGTCGACATTATACATATGCTCAAACGCTATGCAAAGGCTGAAAATTTAAAAATTGATGAAAAACTATCAATGCTCATCGCTCAATACTCAGATCACTCTTTTAGAGACGCGGCAAAAATACTCGAAGAGCTTGTAGTTCAAAATAAACTTTCTTATGAAGATACGAAGAGCTTTTTAGGCGTCTATAGACAAAATCTTATTGAGATTCTCGCTGAAAAAGATTTAACGCAATCACTGCAATGGATAGAGGAGTTCAGTCAAAAAGGGGGTGATTTTAAGCATCTTATAGAGCGGCTTCTTGACGATCTGCGATTGGCCCTTCTCAAAAAAAATGGAGTAGTCACGGAAAATGGTATGGATTTTAAGCTAACTATCAATGAGATAATGAAGCTCATGAAGTTATTCACCGAAGCCTACGAATATTTGAAATATACGCCCGTCGAATCAATTCCGCTTGAGATAGCAGTGGTGGAGTTTTATAATTTTTCAAAAAGGAAATCCTAATTTTTAAAAAATTTCAACAATTATAATTATATATCTTAAAAATTGCGAGTCTTATATAAATGACTCGCAAATTGTTATAATTTGAGGAAATTCATATAATTTGAGAAAATGGGGGAGGTGCTTTAAATGATTAATCCACTCGGAGGTCTCGGCGACCTACAAAAATTGCAGCAACAGGCCCAACAGATGCAACAAGCTCTGCAACAGGAACAAGTTGTTGTCGAAAAAAACGGCGTTCGTGTTACGATGAGAGGAGATCAAGTAATAGATACAGTCGAGGTAGATGGGGTTATTGAAAACAGAATAGCAGATGCCATAAATGATGCGATTAAAAAGACCCAAGAACTTGCAGCAAAAAAACTCATAGAAATTTCTACACAGCAACAAAGATAACGTGCTCAAACTCTTTTCCGGCTCAGCTCATCCTAAATTATCAGATGAAGTCGCAAAACTTCTAAAGATATCTCTCTCTAAGGCAGAAGTCGTCAGATTTGGAAATTCAGAAGTAAGAGTGACGATCCAAGAAGACGTCAGAGATAAAACCTGCGTTTTGATCCAACCAACCGTAAATCCTACTGATGCTCATCTCATGGAGCTTCTCCTGTTTTGTGACGCTCTCCGACGTCAGGAGGCGAAATATGTGGTGGGATATATTCCTTATTTTGGATACGCTCGTCAGGATATTCAACATCGTCCAGGAGAATGCGTCTCAGCAAATGTTGTTATTCGTTTCCTTGAAGCAATTGGTTTCTCTAAAATTTATACAATTGAAATACATGATGAGGCCACCCAAGGTGTCTTCTCGATACCTTTTAAAAATTTAACCGCGCTTCCCATCCTGGCGCAAAAAGTTAAATACTATTTAAACAAAAGTAATATTAAAAACGATGAGGTAGCTATTGTCTCACCCGATCAAGGAGGGGTAGAGAGAGCGCGCAGTTTTGGCAATGCACTCTTTGGCACATACGACTTTACCTTAACAGTAATTGAGAAAAAAAGAAATCTTGATCATATGCACAGAAGCAAAACGATTGATCTATACGGATATGTATCCGATAAAACTGCAATTTTAGTGGACGACATGGTCGTTTCGGGCAGCACGCTCGTTCCAGCAACCAAACTTTGCCTCGAGAATGGAGCTAAAAAAGTACTAGCCGCGGTCGTACATCATGATTTCTCCGTAGCAGCTCCAAAGCTTATACAAAATTCAGAAATCAAAAAATTTTTTACAACAAATACGATCGCGCTGAAAACCGAGCAACATTTTCCTAAACTTGAAGAAATATCGGTAGCCGCATTAATCGCTGACGAGATAAAAAAATATCTGTAATTAAAATTCTTTTCTTCCTTCGATTGACTTTTTTAACGTCATATAGTCTGCGTATTCTAAACTTGCGCCAATGGGGAGTCCATAACCGAGCCTCGTAATAGTGAATTTTGCCCTTATTTCTTTTTTTAATTCATTTAATCTATCCCTTATAAACATTGCGGTGGCCTCGCCCTCCATATCCGGGTTAGTCGCGATGATTATCTCTTTTATTTTTTGCCGAGCATCTGTGTTTTGTTTCCTTACTCGAGAAATTAAAGCATCTATATAGATATCTTCTGGACGGATGTTATTGAGTGGGTCAATTCTTCCGTGCAGTACATGATAAACTCCTTTGTAGATATTTCCGGTTTCAAACGAAATCAGATCGTATACCTGTTCGACGACAGTCAACACACTTCCTTCTCTTGTTTTATCTTGATCGATGCTACAAATTTCTTCCTCGGTAAAGTTGAGACAAATTTTGCAAAGGCGGGTCTTCGTCTTTAAAGAACTTATATTATTACCAAACTCCTTCAAGTCATCCTGTGGCATTCGTAGGAGGTAAATCGCTAATCGATTCGCAGTCTTTTCACCGATTCCAGGTAATCGCTCAAGAAACAATGCTATTTTTTTAAGATTAGAAGGAAGCATTTAGGTTTCTATGACATCGACAATTACTAGTGGTTCTCTCCCTCTTTCCTTATAAAAAAATTCTTCGAGGGCAAGCGTTACTTCTTTCCTCAACGAACTCATCTCTCTTGACGCTGGTCCTCCAGGTTTGAGGCGAGCCTCAACAATTTTTGTTGCCTCGCTGAACAACTTTTCTTCTCCCTTCTCAAAGACAAATCCGCGCGAGATAAGTTTCGGCCTTGTAACCAATATCCCTCTTGGATCAACGACAACGATTGCAACGACGATCCCTTCACTCGAAAGCGTCTTTCTGTCTCGAAGCACCATACTCCCAACGTCTCCGA
>JACPMD010000128.1 GCA_016186235.1 Candidatus Roizmanbacteria bacterium
ATGGGATAAATGTAGGTCGGTGCATTAAAATACTGGAACTGCCTGTTTTGAGAAAGAAGCGGTGTCCCTTTTTTTGATTCGATAGGAGGGTATCCTACGACTATCTTAATTTTTTTTTGTTTCACTACTGTGGTCATTGCCTAGTATTATTATATCTCATTTTCTCACGCCAGTAGCCTTTGAGAAACATCGCTCCATACATGAGATGTGTAAGAAATAATATAGGAATAAACAAAATCGAAACGATCGGATTTTTTGTTATGAATAATGATTTTAAACTCAAGTACATAGTAAGAATCACGTAGATAAAAAAAGGAATAGAGAATATATTTAAAGGAAATAAAAATAAGAGGAAACCAAGATAGATGAGAAAAAGAGAAGGTAAGGCGTGGAGCAATTTTCGCGAATTTCGGTCTCCTTCAGCGAAAAAGGTTCCCCGCTGAAGCCCGTATCGTCCAAACTGCCTCAGATGGCTTACAACATTGTTTCTTCGATGGTGATAGACTTGAACTTCGGGAACATAGAGTATTTTATAACCTCGTTTATGAACGAGCTCCTCACAGATTTTGCTGTCTTCTCCAGGCCAATGATATACAGAGACGCTGCTTAGTTTAAGATACATTTCTTTCTTTATGAAAAAGTTCATAAATGGATAATCGTCGACGAAACGTTTCTCCCCAGGAGTGTATCGGTAGTTTAACCAACCAGTTCCCAAAGAACTTTTTAAAACTTCGTCAAAAACCTTCTCCCACATTCCCGTATTTTTTGCGAGCATTCCTGGTCCACAGAAAATAGAAATATTTCTCTTGAAAGCGTTATAAGCTTGTTGGAGCCAATCCTCTTTTGGGTAGGCATCATCATCTATAAAGGCAAGTATGGTACCCTTTGCCTTTTGAGCACCTATGGTTCTTTTCACTCCCGGTTTTGTAATTTTACCGGTGGGGATAATTCTTAACCATCGATGCGTTCTTAATAAAGTTAGATCATATCGAACATGCTCATCAGGCAAAACGAGCACTTCAAATTTTTTATACGTTTGTTTTTGGAAAGCAGGCAAGCCTTCAAAGAGGAGATAATAACTTATCTCTTTAACAGGGATGATTATGGAAAAAAATGCGGTCATTAAGAAAATGTTTGATGCGATTTTTCGTAATATTTTATAACATTTTTTCTATAGAAAATTGCAAGCGTGTCAATAAAAATGCCAAGTATCGCCTTCCAGGTAGCGGCAGCGGTCATCGAACTGAGTCGATAACGTAGCTTAATAGGTGCTTCGTAAATTCGATTAAAACCTAAGCCGTCGGCAACAACGAGCATTTCTAGATCTCCAGCAAATCTCTTCTCCACCAAGCGTGGAAGAATTTTTTCTAAAACTTCTCTCTTGAAAATTTTAATACCCGATTGGGTGTCGTGGACTTTGATTCCAAAAAGCAATTTGACTAAGAAATAATACCCGTAGCTCAATATTTTTCTATCAATCGGATACTCCACAAGAGAAGCAGGATGTCTTTTTGAGCCAACGATAATATCCGCGTTGTACCATTCCATATGCTCCAACAGCATTGAAATTCCATTAGGATCGATTTCCATCCCTGCGTCCATGAACATGATGTAATCGCCACTCGCCTTTTTCATACCGAGCCGTATAGCATATGCTTTGCCTTGATTTTTTAAATACCCGATAGTGATAAGCCGAGGAATATGTGCCTCTTTTATTTTCTTCAAAGAATTATCGACTATTCCATCTGCGACAACGATGATCTCATGGTCGTAGCGAATACCCTCGATAACTTTCTTTATTTGTTCTAAATTTTTTACGATAGTTTTTTCTTGTTTGTAGACAGGGATGATGAGACTTAAGAGATGTTTAGCGAATTTTTTCGTCATACCTTAGATTATTCAATCACTTCTTCGCCTTCGTAAATTATGTCTTCTTCACTGGCACCTGCTGCTTCCTCTGGTGGGGGTGGTGGAGTAAATGCAAAACTCTTGGTAATAGAGTCATTCAGCTTTACCCATTCTTCTTTGTTCATTTTTAACTCTATGCTAAAGGTAAAGAGTACATTTTTATCGAGAGCAATTGTGGTAAGAGTATCTTTATTTTGAAATTGTTGAGCATCAAGATCAGCGAGTTTCGTTTTGGTTATCTTTAGATTTTTTTTGTCAACTTTATTTTTTACAAACCAGTCGTTAAGAGTCGTTACGTTTGAATCCTCAACCTTTATTTTTAGGCTGCCCGGATATGACATGGAGGATACGATAACGGATGAATAGGTATTTGAATCTAAATCAGACTCAGGAGTGGCTACAAAATTTTCAGGGTATTCGAAAGTGACGCCGGACTGATCGATGTATTTTTTGGTTTTTTCCTTTTTTGATGAAGGAATGGTAGGATTCGTTTCTATCGGGGTCGATTTGAGCGATTGTTCTTCGCTGAGTGAGAGAAAGCTAAAGAGAATCACGGCTGCGATGAGCGCAAGGAGAACAAAGATCATTGTTTTTTTTGTCATAGTATGTAGTATACCACCAATTTTTTGTTACACTATTTTTATGCTAAGAATTTTCTGTGTAGTAACGATTTTTCTTTTTCTTGCGGTTCCTGTTGTAGATTCGGCGAAGGTTCTCCCGCGCTTTAAGGGAAAAAGTTCAGTAGGAAGAGGAGCTGTCTCATCTGGGCTTGGTGTGTCGCCGAGATTCAGGGTTGATAGAAGGGCA
>JACPMD010000129.1 GCA_016186235.1 Candidatus Roizmanbacteria bacterium
GATAGCATGGTCCTTTCTAGAGATACAGGATATGTGAGAGATTATAATCTCTACCCGTACGGTACCTATGAGCAAGATGATGAAATTTATTTTGGTTTAAAAAATACAGATGCCCGCCTTCCATTAAAGGAAGTCGTCTATGGATTTGACATCGATGGAAACTTCAAAGCGTACCCAAAAAAATCTCTCGATAGATTAAAAATTATAGAAGATGAGATGAGTCAAAATATGGTGACGGTAGAACAAAAAAAAGATGGAACTGTAGTATTAACGGATATAGCAACTGGCAAAACCTATAATCCGCTCAGAACATTTTGGTTTGCATGGGCAGCGTTCCATCCGGGCACAGAAGTTTATCTGGAGAAATAATTATCCAATTGCAACAACCTTCACTTGACAAAGTTCTCTAAATCCGATCGCTCCGTGTTCTCTTCCCATTCCTGATTCTTTATACCCTCCAAAAGGATTACAAGCAAGCCAATGATCGGCCATATTGATATCTATTGCACCAGCGTTCAATTTTGAAGCGACTCTTTCTGTTCGTTTTTTATCCTGAGAAAAGATGTAAGCTCCTAGACCATATTTTGTATCGTTTGCTAGAGTTATAGCTTCCTTTTCTGTTTCAAATGGAACAATTATTAAGACAGGACCAAATACTTCCTCCTTCCATACTTTCATACCTTTTTTAATATTGGTTAAAATTGTTGGTGGATAGTAAGCACCTTTTAAGTTCTTTGGTCTTTTACCACCGGTAATGACTCTTGCTCCTTTTTGAACGGCATCATCGACCTGTGACTCTAGTAAATCAAGTTGTCTTTTTGCAACCAATGGACCCATCTGCGTTTTTTCATCTTCAGGATCTCCAACGATAACCGATTCAGCAATTTTCTTTAGTTTTTGACTAACTTCATGAAATAAAGATTTATGGACCAAGAGTCTTTTTAAAGCATCGCATGCTTGACCGCAATTCTGAAAACGTTTTGTATAGATTTTATTGACAACTTTTTCTATATTGACGTCTTCAAATACAATCGCGGGATTTGATCCCCCCATTTCAAGAACTGCTTTAATAAATTTTTTTCCTGCAATTTCATAGAGATGTTTGCCTATTTTCGAGCTTCCTGTAAACCAGATAAGCTCAATATTCTCTTGAACGAGTTGATCTCCTACCCTTCCGTCGCCATAGATTTCAGAAAAAACACCCTTTAGCAAACCTAATCTATTCATCATTTCTTCAAAGAGTTTTCCTGAAAGCGGACACTCTTCTGAGTGTTTAAAAACAACCGTATTTCCTGCTATTAAGTTTGGAATGACTCCCCATAAGAAATTTGCCCAGGGAAAATTCCAAGGAACAATCACGACCGCTACCCCAGTTGGTTCATAAACAATTTTGTGTGTTTGTTTTCCGTCTTTATAGGTAATCTCGTCCGATAGGTATATTTCACCATTATCTAAGAACCACTTAAAATAAGTCTGATCCCATGCGAGATCAGCAAGGACATTATTAATTGGTGTGCCAATTTCTCTTGTGGTAAGAAGCGCGATTTCTTTTTTACGTTTTAAAAGTTCATTATAAAGCGGACGAAGCGTCTGAACTCTTTTTTTAACTCCTAATTCTTTCCAAAGCGGCTTTGCTTTTTGAGCCGCGGCTATTTTTTCCTTGATTTCTTTTGCTGAAGAGACATTTACTGATCCTATTACCTCATAATTCTTCGCAGGATTTGTTGAGATAAGTATGCCCATTGATGGCACTTATTATAGCAGAGGAAACCTATATTATTATATAATTCCCTCATCAATGAAGTCTTTAAAAGGAAAGGTAGTTCTTATTACAGGCGCTAGCGAGGGCTTAGGGAAACAATTAGCTTTTGATCTTGCGAAACTTCATGTTAAATTAGCCATTATTGCAAGAACAGAAACAAAGCTCACTGTAGTAAAGAAAAGAGTTGAAAAATTAGGAAGCAGGTGTGAATACTACGTTTGTGATGTATCGGATGAGAATCAGGTTGATAAAACTGCTCAGAATATTCTCCGCGATTTTAGAACGGTAGACATTCTTATCAACAACGCCGGTATTTACGACGAAGATGATAGATTAAGAAAAAATAAAAAAAAGATAAAAGAAATGTTTGGTACGAATGTTTTAGGCGTACTATTTTTTACAAACGCCTTTCTTCCTTTTATGAAAAAAAGAAACTCTGGACAAATCTTTAATGTAATCTCGATTGCTGGAGTGGAGCCAAGTGATGTATGGGGAATGTATGTGGCTACTAAATATGCAGTCAGAGGTTTTACTGAGTCAGTGAGGCTTTCTGTTTCTGGAACGAATATCAAAGTGATGGGTTTTTATCCTCATGGTATGAATACTAATATCTTCAAAGCAGCAGGTCTAGACTTCGCGCAGAACGAACCCTGGATGATGAAAGTTGAAGACATTTCGAATATTATTTTATTTATATTGCAGCAACCAGATGATGTAAGCATGGACCATGTTGAAGTCAGAAAGATCGAACTCAACTAGAAAATATATTCACCTATGGTTAAACACATCGTATTTTTTAAGTTTTATGAAAATACTTCTCCTAAGCCCGTCGAAGAGTTGGCAAAAGCTTTGGAAAAGTTGAAAGATCAAATCCCTGGAGTCACCCATTATGTGTGGGGACCAAGTATCAGTATTGAGCATTTGGAAAAAGGATACACGCATGGTTTTATTATGACGTTTAAAGATAAAAGATCTAGAGACAATTATGTTCCTCATCCATTACACAAAGCGCTCATTAAAAAATACGTCGATCCGATTTGTGAACAAGGTTTAGTTTTTGATATTGAAGAATAAAATTTTTAAAAGGGGTAAATTTTTAAGTTCTGCTACTTTGAATTACGTTTATTTTCTCAATAACTCCATAGTCAAAATCACCCAGCGCATAGATTTTCTGAAGTTTTTCAATTTTTTTATAGCGATCGAACTGTGCATGAACTATTTTTCCCACCACGATAGTAAACCTTTCAAGACGATAAGCATGGTCCAGTTTACACTCAAAATTTACAATAGCACCATTTAAGTGTGGACTTGAAATTTTACTTGCTTTTGTAAATTCAAACGAAGTCTTACTGATCTTATTCATGTTTCTTCCGCTTACGGTTCCTGAGAAAAGCGTATCCTTTAACTGCTTAATCGAAGGATATGCATACGTAAACTCTTTTGTTTTTAGAATTGTTTCAAGAGTGTAGTTAGTATTTGATAGTCCGATACATACTACATAAGGCTTTTCATAAATTGAAGAGATCACCTGAAACGTTACCGGGCAGACATTTATTTTATTCTCTCTTTTTGTAATGACCAATCCCACTGCCCACGGCATCGTTAAGTCTAAAGCCTTATAGATCGAGTCTTCGTCCATGCCAAGATTCTAGAAGATTTCGTGCTAAAATACCAATAGATGGATAAAACAATTTTAGATTTTTTAGAAAAAAATCGTGTGGGCGTCTTAGCTACATTGTTATTAGATGGAACTCCTCATGGCGCGGCACTCCATTATTCGTTCAAAATAGATCCTCTCGAGTTATATTTTTCAGTCGATAAGATGAGTAGAAAGTGCAAAGGACTGATAGAAAGAAAAGAAGGAAAAGCGAGCATTGTCATTGGGTTTAGTGAAGAGGACTGGCTTACTCTTCAGGTAGAAGGGACAATAAGGATTGTTGATAATCCAAACACGATTAAAGAAATAAAGAAAGTTCATTATGTGAGACACCCCAATTCGCTAAAATTTGAAAATGATCCAAATACAGTTTTTTTACTTTTTCGACCTACGTGGTTAAGGTATACAGATTTTAATACGGAGCCGCCGAAAATTATTCTTACAGAAAATTTCTGAGGTGAAATTAAGATAAAATGCGATTGCAAAACAATACTTTTTTCAGTATCTTTGTATAAAGTATTTTAGAAAGCGAGGTGATGTACAATGCAAAACATGCAGGCAGTTTCAGATCATTTAAAAACTCATCATACAAAATGGCCGGCAACTTACGAGGAGTTAGTTGCAGAATGCAATAGCCTTTCTGATTTTTCAGCAGAAGACAAGAAAGAATTCATGGACAAGCTTCCTAAAAAAACATATAACTCAGCTGACGAGGTTCTCGCTGCTCTTGGCGGGAGCGGTAGTGCAACTGGTGCCCCACAAGGTGGACAAGGCGGAATGGGTGGCGGTATGGGAGGCGGAATGGGTCAAGGGCAGATGTAAGAGGCTGTAAAACATTCGAGACAATGCTAAAAAATATCCCGACGGTGTTTATTATTTTTGGAGCCACGGGCGATCTTATCTCCAAAAAAATAATCCCTGCCCTTTTGCATTTATATCAAAAAGACAAACTTCCCAAACTTATTCGTATCATTGGATTTTCTCGTAGAGGTTATTCTGATAGAAGATTCCAACAATACGTTCATTTTGTTCTATCCAAACACGAGGAAACTTCCAGTAGGAAAAAGGAAACAGAGAAATTCGTCAGTTTATTTTCATATCACCAAGGAAACTTCAATGAAAATGCTTCCTATAAAATGCTTGCAAGAAAACTAGGGAGAGTTGATGAAGAATGGAAAGTCTGCTCAAACAAGCTCTTTTACTTAGCTGTTCCACCCCACTATTATCGATCCATATTTCATCACCTTGCAGATTCTGGACTCACCATTCCCTGTGGTCCAGATGAAGGCTGGACTCGCGTGATTGTTGAAAAACCATTTGGCAAAGATTTAAAAACTGCTGAGGAGCTCGATCTTCTTTTAGCAAAACTCTTTAAAGAAGAGCAAATTTACCGAATCGATCATTATCTGGCAAAAGAGATGTTGCAGAATATTTTAACATTTAGATTTGCAAATAACTTTCTCGAACAAAGTTGGAATAATACATTTA
>JACPMD010000130.1 GCA_016186235.1 Candidatus Roizmanbacteria bacterium
AACGAGATGGAAAGAAACAGACTTTCGAAATTGTCCCGAGAGTTAAGACCCCCAAAGGAAAGGGGAAATTAGGCGTCATAATCACCACTCCTTTTATCGAAAAAAAGTATTCAATTCTTGAAGCTCCCTTTTTTGGACTCATCCAATCATTTCAAATCACAAAAAAGATTGTCGTTGAATTGACCAAAACGCTGATACAGTTTTTGACATTGCAAAAACCGAGTGCCGAAGTTTCGGGGCCAATTGGCATTGCTCAATATACTAGCCGCATTGTTAAATTTGGCAAAAATGCCATCCTCGAGCTATTGGCTCTTCTCTCGTTGAATTTGGCGGTAATAAACATATTTCCGTTTCCCGCGCTTGACGGAGGCAGACTCGTTTTTGCTCTCTACGAATGGGTAACGCGAAAAAGAGTAGATCAACAATTCGAAAGAACTCTTAATTTTATTGGTATAGTTATATTATTAACACTGGCTGGGCTTGTTACCATAAACGATATAATAAAGATTTATAGATAATGCTGAAACTAAAATACGAAAACGTTACCATCTCTGGAGGAGTAGCATCTGGAAAAAATACTCTTCTCAATAATCTCAAACCATATCTTCTACCTCAAGGATGGAAATTCACCTCTGGCGGTCAACTACTGAGAGACTTTGCTAAGGAATACGTCCAACCAGTAGCGAGTCTAGCAGATAAGAAGTTTCATAATAAGCTCGATAATCGAACGCGGATGTTGCTTACTAAGGTAGGACATTATGTCATCGAGGCCTGGTTAGCTGGATTTATGGCAAGGGATCTCAAAAAAACTCTAAGGGTTTTACTCATCTGCAGCGACGATGCTCTTCGCATTGATCGTGTTGCCAATCGTGATAATATCTCAATCGAACAAGCAAAGAAATTTATTAGAGAAAGGGAAGAAGTCAATTTTGCAGAATGGAGAAAAATCTATGGTAACTATAATTTCTTTGATGCAAAATACTATAACCTTGTTATCGATACCTACTCTTCCGGCCCAATCGAAACGGTCGGTAAAGTACTCGATAAACTTGGCTATGATCACAATCACGTCAACTTCGAGAAAAAAAGTGTAAACTATCGTAGATCTCACTCATCTTGAATTTGTGAAAAAGGCCGGCATTCTGTAAAATTACCTCCAAGATACTATGTTGTATTCTCGTTTGTTTCCGAAAGCCAAAAAAACGGTTGGAAAGTATGATTCGATTAATGCCAAATACTTACAGCAAGCAGGATTCATCGACCAAACGATGACCGGCGTCTATACATTTCTCCCTCTTGGCCTGCGAGTCCTCAATAAAATAGAGCAGATCATCAGGGAAGAAATGAATACGATTGGTCAAGAGGTGTATATGCCCTCACTTTCGCCAAAGTCAATCTGGGAAGCGACTGGAAGATTAGAATCGTTTGACGCTCTCTTTAAAGTGGTCGGCGCTAATAAGCCTTCTATAAGCAAAAACCCTGCAGAATACATCTTAAACTCAACACATGAAGAGATTCTTGTTCCCATAGCAAAAAAAAGTATCCAAAGCTATAAAGATTTTCCCTATGCAATCTACCAGATTCAGACGAAGTTTAGAAACGAACCGCGGCCTAAATCTGGACTCCTTCGAACTCGCGAGTTTCGGATGAAAGACCTCTATAGTTTTCATACGTCTGAGGAAGATTTCCAAAAGTATTACGAAAAAAGCAAAGAGGTCTATGTGAAAGTTTTCGAGAGGTTAGGACTGGGAAAAGATACAGTTATTGCATTAGCTTCTGGCGGTTCTTTCACCGAAAAATTCTCCCACGAATTTCAAACGAAGTGCGAGACAGGCGAAGATATGCTTTTCTATGTTAAAAGCAAAAATGTCTACTACAATCGTGAAGTAGCCCCAAGCAGAGCTCCATCTGTTAGATATGATGACAAAAAAATGCTTCCGAGAAAAGATGTTAAAGGAGCGGGAATTATAGGAGTTGAGGAATTGGCCGAATATCTTCATATTCCGGTTGAGAAAACAACCAAAACTCTGCTCTTCGAAACAGATAAAGCTGGCGTTATAGCTGCAGCGGTACGAGGAGGCTACGAAGTGAATGAAGAAAAACTGAGAAAGGTAGTTGACTGCAAATGGCTCGTACTCGCTTCAGAAAAAACGGTGAAGAAAGTAACTGGCGCAGAAGTTGGATATGCTGGAATCCTAGATCTTCCCGCAGAAGTCAAAGTCTATATGGATGAATCGATGAAAAATAGACTCAACTTTGAAACAGGAGCAAACAAAACGCACTATCACACCATTAATGTAAATTTCGGTCGGGATATTCCAGATCCAAAGAAATTCTATGACATAAAGGTCGCGAAAGACGGAGATCTGTTTCCTGAAACCGGAGAAGCATACAAACTGAGTAAAACATCAGAAATAGGTAATATTTTTCCTCTAGAAACAAGATTTACTGAGGCTTTTGATTATAGATTTATCGATAAAGACGGAAAAAGTAAACCGATCATCATGGGATGTTATGGCATTGGTTCGTCCCGCATTATGGGAGTTCTTGTCGAAAAATTTCATGACGATAAGGGAATTATCTGGCCGGAAAACGTTGCTCCTTATCAAGTCCATCTCATCGGATTAGATTTAAAATCAGTCGGCATAAAAAAAAGAGCCTATAAGGTATATCAACAATTACAGAATAATCATATCGAGGTTTTGTTTGATGACCGTGAAGAGACGACAGCCGGCGAAAAATTTGCCGACGCCGATTTGATAGGCATACCGCATCGACTTGTCATTTCGAAGCGAACAGGAGACAATGTCGAATACAAACACAGGGCTCAAAAGGAAATGAGGCTTGAAACGGTCAATTCTGTACTAAAAAAACTGTCTTCATGAAAACTATAGTCACTCATATTTCACCAGACCTTGATTCAATCACAGCGATTTGGCTCGTGAAAAAATTTTATCCTGGCTGGGACGATGCTACACTTACATTTGTTCCAGCCGGAACTACATTAGAAGGGAAAAATCCGGATCAAGATCCGAATGTATTGCATGTCGACACGGGACTTGGAAAATTCGATCATCATCAAACCGATGAATATACTTCGGCAACGAAGCGCTTGTATGAGTATTTACTGGAAAAAAACCTTGTGCCGGAAAAGTCTGTGGCAGCCTTAGAAAGGCTCGTTGAACTAGTAAACGATATTGACCATTTTGGCGAGGTAAATTATCCAGATCCTACTTCTGACCGA
>JACPMD010000127.1:0-731 GCA_016186235.1 Candidatus Roizmanbacteria bacterium
CGAGAGTTCATATCGACGGCGTGGTTCGGCACCTCGATGTCGGCTCACCGCATCCTGGAGCTGGAGTCGGTTCCAAGGGTCGGGCTGTTCGCCCGTTAAAGCGGTACGCGAGCTGGGTTCAGAACGTCGTGAGACAGTTCGGACTCTATCCGGTGTAGGCGATTAGACTTTTGAGAGGATTCTTCCACAGTACGAGAGGACCTGGAAGAAGGAATCCCTGGTGTACCGGTTGTCCCACAAGGGCATTGCCGGGTAGCTATATTCCTCATCGATAAGCACTGAATGCATTTCAAGTGCGAAGCGAACCTCAAGATGAGAAGTCCTTATAGGTTCCCCAGAGATTATGGGGTTGATAGGCGTTAGGTGTAAGTCCTGTAAGGGATTTAGCCAAGACGTACTAATAACCGACTCTTCTATCTCTTTAATTAGTCAAAGATGTTGCAATTGATGTGAGGCCTGGACCAAATACCCTTTTTACTTCCTCAACCGTTGTTACATTTTCACGCACTTTGTGTAGAGCGGCGTCCTTCATGGTTTTAATATTTTTTCTTGCAAGAAGCGATCGAAATTCTGAGAATGGCTTCTCCTCAACGATATGGGCTTTGATTTCATCGTCAAACAAAACGATTTCATAAACTCCAGTTCTTCCATAATAACCCGTGTTTTTACAAACAGGGCATCCCTTACCTTTGGGGAGAGTAATCGACTGGTGTTCAAGTCCTAATAAAGCT
>JACPMD010000127.1:741-2856 GCA_016186235.1 Candidatus Roizmanbacteria bacterium
TAAAGCTTTTTCCTCATCGGTAGGCTGATAGGGGACTCTACAGGAAGTGCACATTTTACGAAGAAGGTTCGTAGAAATTACGCCTTGAATGCTTTGCGCGATAATCGTGGGTGTCAAACCCATTTCTCGAAGTCTTGTAACGAGCGCTGGAATACTGAACGTATGAAACGTAGAAAAAACAAGTATTCCTATTAAAGAAGCCAAAAAAGCCATTTGGGCAGTGTCGGCGTCACGTATTTCACCGAGCATAATTACGTCAGGGTCCTGCCTCACAACATATCGCATTGCCTTGGCAAAGGTCAGGCCTATCGTCTCGTTAATTTGGGTTTGGCGAATGTGCGACATTTGAAATTCTATCGGATCTTCCAAACTAAGAATATTTTTCTCCGGGGTATTGAGGAAATTTAAAATGGAGTAAAGAAGATTTGTTTTCCCTGAGCCGGTTGGACCAGTAATGAGAACGATACCTGATCGATTTGAAGCTAATTTTTTTACCGAAGTAAGCTGTTCTGAATCTAAACCTGTCGACTCGAGGAGCATATTATAATCAACGCGATTGAGAATTCTTAGAACCACTGTTTCACCATAGACAGAAGGAAGTGATGAGACTCTTACATTGTAATTAATATTCTTATATAAAAATTCGAAGTGTCCGTCTTGAGGCAGTCGTTGTTCAGCAATATTCATCGAGGCGAGGACCTTTATGCGAGAAATAATATTGGGAAGTGCAAACTTGTCGATCATTTTAAAAGCGCGAAGCATTCCGTCGACTCTCATTCGAACATCCAGGCCTTCTCGTTCCGGTCTGAAATGAACGTCGCTGGCTCTGGCATCGATTGCTACTTGCAGGATAGTTTCTACGATATTTTCGGAGACGTTCTCCATAAATTAATTGTAACAAAGTTTGGGCATTTCAAATGGTTTTCTTTATACTGTACAATAAGAATATGATTATTCTTTCAGTAGACTCCGGCGTCGAGAAGACCGGAATTGCTATTTTCAGAAAAGATTCACATATACCTCAGGGGTTTCAGTATGTTTACTCGGATCTTATTGTAACTTCCAAAAAGGAACCTATCGAGAAAAGACTAAGGGTACTTCATAATAAATTGTTAGGCATTGCAAGGAAATTTAAACCTAATCTTTTACTCCTTGAACAGTTGTTTTTTTTCAAAAACGTCAAAACTGCCATAAGCGTTGCACAGGCTCAAGGAAGTATTCTCCTTACTGCAGCAAAAATAGGGATTCCTGTCAAGTATTTGACCCCGCTACAGATTAAACAATCAATAACGGGATATGGCAGAGCCGATAAGAAATCCGTACAGAAAATGCTCAAAATACTCCTTAAGCTCGATGGACAACTAAAAAATGACGATGTTGCCGACGCCATTGCGTGCGGTCTTGCTTACTGTTATATGAACAAAAAAATTATATGACGCCAGTAATTTTGCTCGTACTCGATGGGTTGGGTCTTGCTCCCCCTGGTCCAGGCAATGCCGTCTATCTGGCAAATCCAACAAATTTCAACTCTCTTTTGTACTCGTACCCGAACACAACATTAAAAGCATCAGGACAAGCAGTTGGTTTACCTGCGGATGAAGTTGGAAATACCGAAGTCGGTCACCTTAATATGGGTGCTGGGAAAATAGTTTACCAAGACCTTCCCAGAATAAATATGGCGATAGCTGACGGAACATTTTACAAAAATGATATTTTGCTCGCAGGAATGTCACAAGTAAAAAATAATAACAGCAAACTCCATTTACTCGGTCTCTTAAGTGAGGGGACGGTACATTCGAGTCTTGAACATCTCTATGCTCTTATCTATCTAGCTAAAGAGCAAAATGTAACTAATTTATTCGTTCATGTTATCACCGATGGAAGAGATTCGCCTCCAAAATCAGCAGAGGATGAAATAAAAAAATTGGATCAAAAACTGCGCGATTTGGGGATAGGTACGATTGCCTCTGTGATGGGGGGATACTATGCTATGGATAGAGATCGGCGCTGGGAGCGCACCGAGAAAGCATATGTTTGTCTTACCACAGGAGTTGGTAATAAAGCCGCTACTCCCTACGAGGCCGTTCAAAATTCCTATAAGGAAGGAAAAACTGA
>JACPMD010000153.1 GCA_016186235.1 Candidatus Roizmanbacteria bacterium
TATTACATTATTAAAAATTTCTCCTCAATAAAAAACAAGCTTTTATCGATCGTTCGATACTGGTTAAGGTGATAGGCCTAATGGGATGAAACTTTTCACAAAAACCTTGCATATATATACTCATATTGAAATTCTTACCAATTTATTACCGTTTTATTACAAACTATGAAGAACGTGTTGATTGGTTTGCTTGTAATGGCGGGTGTTTTCATGACAATGCCCGTCAACGCTTTAGAAAAAAAATCTCTTAAACAGATGCGCGCTCAGAAAAAGTCGCTCATAGAAAAAGTAAAAAACAAGGTCAAAAAATTAAGATTTAACGCGCAGGTTTCCGGGACAATTTCTGCAATAAACGACTCAACATTGACAGTTTCTTCAGAAGGAAAAACCTACACTATATTTATTTCGGAGAGATCAAAAACAAGAAGGAGATTTTGGGGTAAGGCGGATCTGTCGGAATTCTCAGTTGGAAACAAAGTAAATGTAATCGGAAAATGGCGGAATCCGCAGCAGTCAGAGATTGACGCAATTCTGGTGAGAAATCTTTCGATTCAAAAACGCTGGGGAGTATTCTTTGGCGATGTAAAATCAAAATCTTCCAACTCTTTTGTTATCAGTACCCCAAAAAAATCAGATACTTCAGTTTTTTTTGATGTTGGAGCAAAATTTGTATCACGAAATGAAAAACCAATCAGCTTTAGTGATTTGAAAGTTGAAGATAGAGTAAGAGTCAAAGGAATCTGGGATGTTTCGCTCAATAAACTTATAGAGGTAGAGCAGGTGAAGGACTTTTCTATTCTGAATTAAGTTTTGAACCTCTCCATTTATACGCCTCTTTTATCATTCGATATTCGTGAATAAAAGATATTTTATTGTTCTTAAACTTTACAAGACTTTGCCTCGTTCTTTGAGCCAAAAGCGAAACCATTTTTTAACGCTTTCTATTCCATGGTAAGTGGGGCCATGAGACTCGATAATGATGTAATCTTTTGTAAGAACTGAAATAATTTTTTCTAAATTATGTTCCCTCCAACCCTGAACATACTGCTGAATAAGCATAAGTGGTTTTCTCATGGGAACAATTTTAATACATATTTCCCTTGATTCTCTTCATCGATGTCGAAACTACTGGGATGAGCGTTTATAAAAATGATTTCGACTTTGATAGCGACGTCTACAAAATTCTCTCAAGCTATATACGCTACAATAATTCCGCCAGAGGTTTTCGTAATATCATCCAATAATTAGTAGCAATATAATTTTTTCCTAGTTTAAAGGCCCTCTTTTTATTTTCTTGCAATTTTAGTATTTGAAATTCTTTGTAAAAATCTCGAAGCTCTCTTTCGTCATAGTTTTTTTGAAACTTTCCGTTATGAGGCCAAATAACGCTATTTTTCTCCTTACCTGGGTATTTTTTCATCAACCCTCTTTCTATTTCATCATTTGCAGAGACAACCGTAACTAATGCGTATCCGCCTGGCTTTAATGTCCTTAGTAACTCCGTTTTGTAAATGATTCTGCCTTTTCTTGTTTCTATGTCGATAGAAGAAAAACAGTCGATAGCTAAATCGAAAAAGTTATTTCTAAACGGCCACTTCCTATCAATAGCATTTTTATAAAGATGAATATTTCTCTCGCAGTCTTGTCTTTTTGCTTCCTTACCAATAATGTCTAGTGTAAATTGGATATAGCCTATGGCATACACGGAATAACCCTCCTTTGCGAGGTAAATTGCATTTCTTCCTTTACCAGAGCCTACGTCTACTGTTTTCAGCGGGAAATGAAGACTCTTACTTCTTAGATATCGGAGGAATTTAATAACGAAGCTAGATGGTTTTTTTGAAGCAAGAGTGGGAAGAGAAGTAGAATGTTGGTGTTCCAACTCCCAGATTTTCTGCTGTTTTCTCACAAGAGGTTTGGATTAATTCTGATGACTTTATCATCTGACTCGTTTGGATTTCCTCTCCCGTCCTTATTGCTCGTAGTGATATAAAGCATATTGTCTGGCCCTGTGATCACTTCACGAATTCTTCCAAATTCGCCTACGAAGTGTTCTTTTAATGATATATTTTCACCGTTTATCACTGCTTCATAGAGAGTCTGTCCTCGAAGGCCTCCGAAAAATAGCGAGTTACCGATAAAATCAGCTCCTGCCGGTGCCCAGGTGGCATTACCAGAGTTTAACATCGGGGTTTCCATTCCGGCTCTGACTTGATTGCCTTGAATGTCAGGCCAACCATAGTTTTTGCCGCTTTCAATCATGTTGAGTTCGTCGAGAGTTGAAGGACCGTGTTCTGTCGACCAGAGTTTTTTATCTTGGGTCCAGGCTATGCCTTGAGGATTGCGATGTCCATAGGAATAAACGAGGTTTCCAAAGGGCTTACCCTGAGAAGAATCGAAGAGATTTCCTGGTGCAACTTCTCCTTTATCAGTAGTCCTAAGAATTTTCCCGGCTAAAGAATTTGTATCTTGCGCTTGGGAAGGATTTTGAGCATCGCCGGTTGTTATATACAGTAATTTATCAGGTCCGAACTTTATTCTTCCTCCATTATGGTTGAAATTGCCGGGAATTCTGTCGATAATAATTTCTTCGTCTTTTAAAGTGCCTTCTTCATACTTCATTCTGACCACCCGATTAAATGTGTTATTTCCGGATGCACTATATGTGTAATAGAAATAGATTAAACGGTTTGATGGAAAGTCCGGGTGAAGGGTAATTCCCATTAGTCCACCTTCGCCAATTTCCTCTACGCTCTCTAATACCGCAACGGGATTCCTCTGCAGCTTGCCATCTTTGTCAACAAATCTTACTCTTCCCGGTCTTTCAGTAACAAGCATACTTTTATCAGGGAGAAATGCAATTGCCCACGGAGTATCTAACCCTTCAGCTATTGTTGCAGCTTTTGGACT
Source organism: Candidatus Roizmanbacteria bacterium (assembly GCA_016186235.1). Classification (GTDB taxonomy): domain Bacteria; phylum Patescibacteriota; class Microgenomatia; order UBA1406; family GWC2-37-13; genus JACPMD01. The sequence continues at coordinate 2,911 of JACPMD010000153.1, forward strand.
CTGGGGTTCCACCCGAGGACTATTTTTTGTTATTTGAGTGGTCGGCAATACTTGCCTTTTCTCCTCTTTAAGTAAAAGAAAAGAGATGATCCCCATTAAAAAGATTAATGCTACAACAGCAACTCTTTTCATAAGGTTTATTCTATCAAAAAGCCACAATAAACCCATCTCATAAAAATTGTGTTTTTTTAAATCTTAATTAATGGGGTTTAACTCAGCGTATTTGTGCTTAAAAATTTCTTCGATTAAAGTCTTTTCTGAAGCCTCCGCCTCCGCCTCCACCACCTCTGTTATTTCTTTCTTCTCTTGGTCTTGCAACATTGACTACGATTTTCCTACCTTCTATGTCTTTGTTGGCCATTTCTGCTACAGCTTTTTCAGCATCTGCTTCATTGGCAAACGTAACAAATCCAAATCCTTTTGACCGTCCTGTGTATCGATCGCTTATTACAATTGCTTCTGTGATTTCTCCATAAGCGGAAAATAATTCTTTTAGTGA
>JACPMD010000154.1 GCA_016186235.1 Candidatus Roizmanbacteria bacterium
CAGATTATCTCCTGGTTGAAACAAAATCTCCCGTCGTCAAAATACATTGGAACTATATTAACAATCTTAAAAAGCGTTTCTCCAGGATGAAACTCATTTTTGTAGGTGACCACGTGACTTTTCTCCCTTTTGAGATTTTTGCAAACAGCAAGGTTGACTATGTCATAGCAGGCGCCGATTATGATTTCTTAAGCGTTAACCTCTTAAATCATATTTATAGAGGAGAACCACTCGAGGGAGGAATTTATTGGCGGGAAGGCGATACGCTTATCAAATCATCCCCAAAGAATACAAGCATCCTTACAAATGGTGAAAAAATTCATAACTCAGGGGATGTATCGCTGCGACACGACCTCGATACGTTGCCCTTTATCGACAGAGATCTTACGAAATGGCGTCTTTATGCATTCGAAAATGGCAACTATAAATATACTCCAGGCACCTACATGTATAGCGGAAGAGATTGCTGGTACAACCGCTGCACATTTTGTGTATGGAATCATACCATCAATCCTATGGGCTCCTACCGTACTTTCTCTCCAGAAAGACTTTTTGCCGAAGTGAAACATGTCGTTGATAGATATGGAGTGAAAGAAATATTCGACGATGCAGGAACTTTTTTTATAGGCGCTCGGCTCAGGCGATTTTGCGAGCTTATGATTCAAAGCGGTTACGGTAAAAAAGTCAGGTATGGATGCAATATGAGGTTCAATGCGCTTACTCAACACTACTACTATCTTATGAAAAAAGCAGGATTCCGTTTTATTCTTTATGGAATGGAGTCCGGAAATCAAAAAACACTCGATAAGTTACAAAAGGGCACAAGAGAAATCGACGCGATCATCGGGCCGCGTATGGCTAAGAAGGCCGGCCTTGACCCTCATATCACTATCATGCTAGGTTATCCATGGGAAAGCTATGCAGATGCAAAACGTACCATCGCAATGGCTAAATATGCCTTTAAAATGGGTTATTACGAAACAATGCAGGCTACGATCGTCATTCCCTATCCGGGTACGCCGCTCTATAAAGAATGTAAAGAAAAGAAATGGCTGTTGACAGATGATTATTCCAGATTTGATATGCGAGAACCGGTGATGAGAATTCCCTTTTCAAAAAAAAAGCTTCTGAAGCTTCAGCAAGAACTGTACACGGCTTTTATGACGCCGCACTATCTGATAAGAAAAATTTTATCGATTAGAAGCATACACGATATTGCATATCTATTTTATATGGCTCGTAAGCTCTTGGGGCATCTTCTCGATTTTGACCCGCAGCAAACAAAAGTCGGGTGGAGAACGAAACTTATAAAACATTTTGTTTTTCCTAAGACTCATGTATGGATCCAAAAACAAATCTAGTAATTACTCAACAATTTGTTCGAAGACTGATTAAAAAAGCTGGTAAAATTCTCAAGAATTATTTTTATTCGGATAACATCATCAGAAAGGAAAAAGCAGGAGTTGACTTTACCACTGAAGCGGATCAGGAAGTCGACAAATTTTTACAGTCTAAAATCAAGTCGAGATATGTTAAAAGCAACTTTCTTACCGAAGAAACTGCCCCTAAGGATTATTCGTCTTTATCCGATACCGAGAATCTCTGGGTGATCGACCCACTGGATGGGACAATTAACTTCTCCAGAAAACACCCAAACTTTTCAATTTCAATCGCGCTTATGCACAAAGGAGAAATTATTCTTGGCACAATCTACGTACCATTAGAAGATAAACTTTACGAAGCGATGAAAAACCGAGAGGGTTCTTACCTTAACAATAAGCGGATCTATACTTCTGAAACATCAGCATTAAGAGAAACAGTTATCGCCTGCGACTGGGCGTGGGATCTTGAAAAAAGAAAAAATGTCATCCGCTGGATCGAATACTTAAGCGGGCAGATCAGACAAGTAAAATCTATGGGGAGCGCCGCGGCTGATCTAGCATCGCTTGCTGAAGGAAAAATTGACGCCTACATCCATTCGGGTTTGAAACCCTGGGACGTCGCCGCGGCAGGGATTATTATCCCAAAGGCTGACGGAATAATTACATTGCCAAACGGATCAACTTGGTCACCCTTTGATTCTGATATTCTCGCTTCGAATGGAATTTTGAATAAAAAAATGCTCGAACTCATATAGTGAAAAAAGCTTATGACCCGAAAAAAAACTGTCATCGCTTTTTTGAATGCTTACACACAGGGAAAAAGCGGAGGAGATGTAGCCCTTATCGAAATTTTTAGGCGCTTAAAAGGTGTAGATCTCACCGTCGTCACGTCTGAGTTAGGCAAAAAGTTATGCCTTGAGAAAAAACTGAAGGCGACATATCTTCTTACAACATCTGAGAAAGAATTCTCAAACATTGTTGTCACATATTTAATAAGAATTATTATTGCTTTATTCCTCATTGGAAAAAGTCAAAAAAGTGATATCGTTTATGCAACTTCAGACGCTTTACCAGATGTACTACCTGCCCTTTTTTTAAAACTTCGGTATCGAAACAGTGTTCTCTGGCTGCAAAAAATCTTTCATACGATTCCCGCAGACAGATTTATTTCTCACCATGCTCAAAAAATGAGTTTCTTCTTCATCAAGCATTTTGTAGACAAAATCGTCGTGTCAAACACTTACACCAAAAGTCAACTGCTTCAGCATGGCTTTCCAATAAATAAAATTACAATAAATCATCTCGGAATAGATTACGAATCTATCGCAAAAATTTCAGCGTCATCCAAGAAATTTGATGCAGTATTTATGGGGCGCCTCCATAGCTCAAAAGGAATATTCGATTTACCGGAGATCTGGCAAAAGGTTGTAAATAAAATTCCCAATGCGCGCCTTGCAATTATCGGTACAGGTGAAGCGAGTTTCATTGGGAACTTACAACTTCTTATTTCAAAGTACAATCTCAAGAAAAATATTACAATGCTTGGGTATCTTTCTAATCAGGAAGCATTTTCTCTTATTAAATCGGGTAGGCTTTTTTTGTTTCCAAGTTATGAAGAAGGATTTAGCCTGACTGTAGGGGAAGCCATGGCGTGCGGAACGCCTGTCATGGCCTATACACAGCCTGCATATGATGAAATATTCAAAGAGGCGGTGATTCAAATTCCTGCAAAGAACATCGAACTTTTTTCAAAAAAAATCCTTGACTTACTTCAAGATAAATATAAACGCACGATATTAAAAAAGAAAGGACTCGAATTGGTAAAAAATTTTAACTGGGATATGACTGTTAAAAAGGAAAAAGACCTTATGAATCTATGAAAAAACAAAAGCTAACATTTAGCATAGGGGTACCTGTTTATAAGGGTTCACCTTTCTTGAAGCAATCTCTACAATCTATCTTGAAACAAAGTTTCAACAATTATGAATTGCTCGTCGTTGACGATAATCCACCAAGCTCTGAAGGAGAAATTGTAAAAACTAGAAATATACTGACAACCTTCAACGATAGAAGAATAAAGTACATAAAAAATGAAAAAAATCTTGGCAGCCAAGGGACAATTAAAAAAATTGCAGCACTCGCCAAAAACGAGATTTTGTTTTACCTTTGTCAGGATGATATCCTTGCCAAAGACGCGCTTCAGAAAACGCACGATGCCTTCTTTTTATCTAACGATGTGGGGGGAGTAACACGACCCTTTTTTTGGTTTGAAAAAAGGGTAAGTAACCCTGTGAGAGCCGTACTACCATACGACGAGGAAAAAGACTCGATACTCTCGTTGTCAGATGGGGAAAAAGCCTTTAGGGCAATTTTTGGCTCTGTGGGACAGATTTCAGGATTAGCATACAGAAGAAACTGTATAGAAGTGTCATTTCACGAGGACATCTTCCCTGGCCACATTTATCCTTTTGCGGGTATTTTAAAAAAATATAAGTGCGTTTTTCTCAAAGACTATACGGTAGCCGTTAGAACAGAAAGTAGTCAAACCCGGACTCTCTCGACGATTTACCAACCATCTCCTACTGAGTCATGGATAAAGATGTTTAACACAGTTTTTCAGGAAAAAAAATGGAAGAAAACAAAAGCACTGGCAGTAAAACACATCGCCACGCATTATGAGGGATTAATCCAGCTTAAAAATTTCGCGCCAAAAGGAGTGTTGGAAAAAGAGATTTGGACACTCGTTAAACACTACCCTCTCAATCTTTTATCAGTAAAATTCTGGCTGTATGTTCTGCTTACTTTCCTAACGCCTAAAAAAATATTGCTATTTCTCAGCGATAATTATAAGCGTGTCATACTTTCAAGGCTGCTCAAAAAAATCGATTTTGATTCATTCGATTCGTAAGTGTGGAACGGTGATAATGAAGCGGCCTCCTCTTTCTCTATAAATCCACTGTTTTTTCAAAATCTCATAAGCAAAATTCCAAGCGAGTAAAAGCGTATAGTCTGGCATGTCTCTCAAAAGTCTATTCTCTGGAAATATGGGGATATGTTTCCCTGGGGTATATTTTCCTTGTTTAAAGGGTATTGAATCAACGATATAGTCCAGAATGTCAGTCCCAATATTGCAGTAATTGGTCAAAATGTTTCCTTTTGCCGAGGCTCCGTATCCTACAATTCTTTTTTCTCTTTTTTTTAGACGTTTGAGATGATTGGCTAATTCTTTCTTTAATTTTTCGACACGATGATGGAAATCGTCATACGGAGAGTTACTATCGAGATGTTTTACTTTTTCTCTCTCGATGAAATCTGATAAGACATGAGTTTCTTTATAGTGAGACCTGTTTTTGGCAACATACATTCTTACTGATCCACCATGAACGGGTATAGACTGTATACTGACAATTTTCATATCATGCTCACGGAATAGTCGTAAAAGAGGGGTAACGGAGAAATATGAAAGATGCTCGTGATAAATCGTATCGAATTCATTATTTTCTAAAAGATCGAGCACGTAAGGAAATTCCAAAATAAAAAGTCCTTGATTATCAAGAAGCATACGTACTCCTCTACAAGCGTCGTGCAAATCGTCAATGTGGGCAAAAACATTAGTAGCGAGAATTCCCTTGGCTTTCCCACTATGAGAGAGAATTTTTTCTGCGAGAGTGTAAGTAAAGAAATTATCCATCGTATCGATGCCCCTCATTCTCGCAACGAATGCAAGATTAGTCGCGGGATCAACACCTAACGTTTCCATTTCTTTCTCTTTAAATAAACTAAGTAACGTTCCATCGTTGCTGCCTATGTCAACAACAAATGATTTTGGCTTTAGTGCAAGCGCTTTCATGACTTCCTCCGAGAGCGACTTAAAATGGGTGAGCATCGTTTCTGAGGTAGAAGGAATGTAGAGATAGTTTCGAAAGAGAATTTTGGGTGGAATAACATGGGATAACTGCATGAGCCAACAATTTTGACAGACACAAACTCTCAAGGGATAGTAATGTTCTTTTTTCCTAAGTTCTTCTTTCGCAAGAAATTTGTTTGGCGCAGGCATCGAACCTAACGAGAGAAATTCATATAGCTTGGAGCTCTTGCAAATTCTGCAGGATGTTATTCTATAGTTAGTCATTAAAAGTATCCGGTCGAGAAAATGGTTCTTCTTACTTTTTTGACAATGCGTTCCCAGTAGTTCAAAAATGGATGGGACGCAAAACTCTTTTCCTCGGGATAAAAATACCAGCGAGATAAAAGATCAAGGTAAACCGTGTTGCTTTTGCTAATAGGGGAATACCGTGTAGTTTCTTTCCTCCTCTCTATCCACAATGCCATCTTCCCTTCCTGCCAATGGAGCGGTGCGTAAAACACAATCTCCTGGTCCTTCCACAACTCAACTATCACAGGACCGTAGCTACTCATTAATGTATCGTCAGGGCTTGTCCGCCAGCCAAAATTATAGCCTTCGACAACTATCTTTTCTCCGACAGCTGTTTTTTTTGGCGTAGTTTTCATTATAGTAAGGTTCTCTCTCAGTTTTCTTTCATATGCGAGACGATCTTTTACCTTAATTATTAAAAATAATGAAACAGTACCCATTATTACAAAAAGCGCTATAAGAATTAACATGCGTAATATAATCGTTAAAAAAAGTGGGATTAAGGTTAAAAGAAAATGGACCAGTTTTCGACCCAGCGAGAGAATAGTATCGAATTTAAATGATCGTATTGACGTAAAAGTATCACTCACTTTTTTTCTCCATGAAAAGTCAAATAGGGATTTCACTGGGGAGAACAAAACACTTTTAATGTCGACAACCTTATTGTTAGTTTTAATCAAATATTCTTGTACTAATTGTTTTAATAATTCAATATTGAAAGAGAGGTAAAATTCAACTATATTGGGTAGCAAAAAAAATAGAAGTGTTGTAAAAAAAATTATTGGTAGCCAACCAAGTTTTGAAAAGATGAGGAAACTCTTGGACAAAAAATAAGCAAAGAAAAAAGAAGTTAAAATATAGAGTGTAAACTCTTCTTTGTTTGAAAAAGGGATCCTAGTGAATTTTATCTTTCCAGTTTTAATGCGAGCAAAAATTGCAGCTGCAATGAGTAAAAAACAAGCAATAATCAAAAGGCTCATTTCCTTGTTAGTGCTTCCTATGATATCTTTACCTATAAAA
>JACPMD010000141.1 GCA_016186235.1 Candidatus Roizmanbacteria bacterium
AGATCAAAACTCCGAATATACCAACTACAAAAAGGAGAATAACCAATTGTAATCTAGGAGTCTCGTAATAAAGAGTAGACAACACATCTACAAAATATTTCTGCACCACCTCGATATCCTCCCGAAGCAGCTGAAACGTGTCAAGCGTTTCCTCTTCTATGAACTGGTCCACGATAACGGATATAAATATGAATATAAGAAAACCCAACAGTAGGAGTCCGAAAAGTTCAATCACAATCTCTGTGATGGTTCTTTTTGTCTCAAATGCATAGATTTTTTTTACAATTTTTTTTTCAAGATTTTTCATTTTCTTTTTTCATTTTTAACCTTCCTCTTCGTATAATCGTTTTCACTGTATTTAAGGGCTTCTTAAGTTTTTTGGTTATTTCTTGATACGTGTAACCTTCGCCTAGAAGTTTGAATGCTTTCTTTTCCTCTTTTGACAAAAAAGATAATAACTGGTCAATGTTTACTTGTTCTACCGTATTTGCAGTTTTTATCGATCCTGCTATTGCTTCATTGAGAGAAACTGTTTTGTCTCTTGATCGATAATACATCTTCATTTCGTTTTTGGTTATTTCAAATAGGTACGGTAAGATTTTTTTAGATAGGTCGAATCGGTTAATAGCTTTATAGAATTTTAAAAAGGCGTTTTGTACGATGTCATCAACGTCATCCTTATTATAGATTTTTTTGTAGACATAGTAATAAATCTGCTGGGTATATCTTTTTACTACGTAGAAATAATTCTCAATCTGTCCTCTCTTAATTCGCTGTATCACTTCTTTATCCGAAGGGCCTTGCATAAAAGTTCTCCAATGATACAATAATTGAGATTGAAATTCTATGAAAACAGGTAAGATTCTTCTTATTGGCAGGCCGAATGTGGGAAAATCCACATTTCTGAATAATGTTCTTAATCAAAAGGTTGCGATAACCTCACCAAAACCGCAAACGACGCGTTTTATCATTAAAGCACTGTATGCAGATGAGAGAGGAAAAATTATATTTGTCGATACCCCGGGAATTTTCGGCAGAACAAAAGATCCCCTCTCTAAAAAAATTAATGAAAAGTCGCTTGCGGCAATACATGAAAATGTCGACGTGCTGATATACATGATCGATCATACAATAAGGCGAGATTTTGAAGAAGCAAGAATTCTAGGAATTGTACGAGCCATTAAGAAACCGAAAATTTTGGTAATTAACAAAATCGATATTAAGGAACCCTCCTATTTGCCTCAATATATATATCTAGAGTCAGAGTTCCAGCACGTGTTTCGTATTTCTGCTCTCAAGAAACAGCATGTAAAACCCTTACTTCAGAAGATATTTGATTTACTGCCAGAAGATTCTCTAAAAAAAATTCCAGAGATAGAGCAGAAAACTCCGTATCCTCTCCTCAATATTGATAGCAAAACATTCATCGCTGAACTCATTCGGGAGAAAGTATTTCTCATGATGGGAGAAGAAATCCCTTATTCAACTACTGCTGTTGTTGACGAAATCAGAGAAAGAAGCGATGAGCTTACGTACATTAAAGCGAGAATTCTAACTACTAATGACCGTTACAAAAAAATGCTTATCGGAGAAGGTGGAAGAAAAATAAAGGAAATCGGCAGCTTCGCCAGAAAGGAAGTTGCGCTCGCAACCGGAAAAAAAATTTATCTTAATCTCACTGTTCAAACCGATCCTCACTGGCAGGAAGTATATTATTCCTGAAACGAAACAATAACTATCCTGTCCTTAGGTCCATCTAGTTCTACCAAGACTACTCTTTGCCAAGTTCCTAAAACCAGTTCTCCATCTTTGACAAGCAACGTCAAGGAGGTTCCAATAAGTGACGAAAGAATGTGACTTGGAACATGTGACGGATCATGGGGATGACGATAGTTGAGTTTCGGAATCATTTCTTCAAATGCATCGAGCATATCAAGATCTGTGCCTGGATCTAAATCCGCAGTAGTCAAAGCAGCGGTAGTATGGGTAAGAAATAGCTGTACTACTCCATTATTTAGATCCTTCTTTTTGACGATTGCTTGTATATTATTTGTTATATCAACAATCTCTTTTCTCTTTTTAGTTTGAATAGATAACGAATCCATACTAAAATCATATACTAAAGATGGATAAAAAGATTCTTGACCACTTTAAAAAATTCGATCCTATACTCTATACTGCTTTCCAACAAATTAAAATACTCGAAGAGTTTGAAGTCAGAACTCCTAATGATTATTTCAGAAGTCTCTGTGGAGAAATTATAGGCCAGCAACTTTCGGGTAAAGCAGCCGACACGATTTACGGCCGATTTGAAAAACTCTTCTCTCGAAAAAAAATTACTCCTGAAAAGGTATTAAAGATTCCTGACGAAAAGCTTCGCGGCGCGGGAATGGCGTGGTCAAAAGTCAGATTTATAAAGGATCTTGCAAAAAAAGTAACCGATGGTACTCTTAATCTGGAAAAACTTAAGGATTTGGAAGATCATCTCGTTGTTGAAGAGATCACTCAGGTAAAAGGCATTGGTCCTTGGACTGCAGAAATGTTTTTGATGTTTACGTTACAGAGGGAAGATGTATTCTCGCACGGTGATCTCGGATTGAGAAAAGCGATAAAAAAATTGTATAAATTTAAAAAAGAACCATCAAAAAAACAGATTGAAAAAATTGCGCAAAAATGGATGCCGTATCGTACATACGCGTGTAGAATTTTATGGAAGAGCTTGGAGTTGTAAACATTTATACTAAGAGAGAGCTAATTTTTACTAAAGAGAGAGATTGTCAATTTATCGCAAGCGTGCGAATTGAGATCTTAATAGCTTGCGATACACATTAGGGAAAATCGTTGGGGAAAAACCGTTTACCCTGAGGTGATGAAGGGCTAGGTTTTGCCCCACAAGAAAGGGGGTGAAAGATTATGATGCCTGCACCTGTTAATTATGTTTCGATAGTTGTCGCCTCGGTCGTTGCTATGGTTGTAGGGTTTCTGTGGTACTCGCCAATGCTTTTCGAAAAACAATGGATGAAAGAATCAGGCGTAAAGGAAAACAACATGAAAAAAGAGGAAGCAAAAAAAGGATACTTGATAATGTTTGTTGCATCGCTCGTGATGGCCTATGTATTAGCACAACTCGTCTATGTGACGAATGCGACAGATTATGTTTCAGGAGCAACAGTAGGTTTTATGTCATGGCTAGGAT
>JACPMD010000142.1 GCA_016186235.1 Candidatus Roizmanbacteria bacterium
CTCGGATGAAATATTTCGTGTATGACATTTCAAAGATTTTTTTCTTGCAATTTTTTCAACAAATCCGACTTCAAGGAATAGTCTATGGTCTTTAACGACTCAAACCCTTCATTTATATCAAACTTTGTATTTACTTTATAGATATCGAGAAGCATCCAAGCTACTACCGTTAAAAAGACAGTAATCGCTATCAAGAGTACTTCTTTCTGTTTCACAGGTAAAAACCATCAACTTTTAAATTAAGTCTAAGCTCAGCGCTTTGAGTAGATGATGAACTTTCCCTTTGTATTGTCAAATCTTTTATTTCCTTCAATCTACGTTGACCGTATATTCTTTTAATAAAAGCGAGTGCATTTTCAAATGATGATTTTAAGTTTACGTTGAGAGATACCGGTTGAAGGCTTTGTTTCTTTGTCTTCTCTTTCAGTTTGGTCTCTGCGACTTCTATTCGATCAGATTCAAGTTCCATTTCTTCAATAACGAGATTTATATCGGCTATAACTTTACTCACTTGGGGAGTGGCCGGAATTGATTCATTTAAATGAATAAGTTGATCTCTATTTGTCTCGAAAAAAACCTGAAGTTCAATTATTTTTTTTATCTGTTCTTCATATTGAGCATTTACTTTGTTGAGTTGATCTATTTTTGCGTGAGCTTCGAATACGGTAAGCAGATTTGGACGTATTACGAAAAATGTAAAAAAAGAAAATACCAAGAAAAAAACAATCGTATAGGTATAATCCTTTTTCTTTCCCAATAATTTTCGAACCAATGATGATTTTTCCATTAAAGGTGATATTCGACAAACTCAAATGAAAATTCATGACCAAGGGTAGACTTTTTAACGCTTTTCAATTCTACCTGTTTAAATTTTTTTTCTTGTTTCATTCTTAAATAAAAATTTTTAATGGCGATTAAATTTGCAGTGTATCCGTCCATCGTTATCTCTTTGTCTTTTAGAGTAAATTTATTGAGGAAAAAATCCTCGGGAAAGCGAGAGAGTATATAATCAATGCTTCCTAGAAACGTATCTTGATTCGAAAGTATATTTTTAACCTGATTCATTCTAAGCGAAATGTTCTGCCCACTCTCAATCAGTGGTTGAGAGACTTTAATGATTTCTCTTTTTTGGTCAAGCGCTTCCTTCAAATCTACAATCTCTTGATCGACTTTAAAGCGGTAAAAAAAAACGCCTATTACGACAATTTGGGTGATAACTAGGATGTATCTCAGATAATTGAGGGCAAAGTGAATGATCCTGTCAGTAATTGATATTTTGCTAACCGAGAGTAAGTTTATTCTGTACTTCATGGTGAGAGTGATTTCGCAACCATTGACTTCAAACGAGCTCCTTTATTTTTATGCATAACTCTTTTTTTGATTGCTTTATCAATGGCTGAATAGGCTTTTTTAACGAGCACTTTTGTCTTCGCTTTGTCTTTATTTTTTTTAACCGCCTGCACTGCCTTTCTATACGAAACAATATAATGGAGATTTCTTTTCTCTCTTTTAATATCTTGTCTTAATTTTTTTTTGGCAGATCTGATAATTGGCATGTATTCACCCCCTTTAAATATCGTATTCTTCTTCGAATATTTTCTCGCCGTAGTCGCCTGTGAATTTAAGACTTAATCTGATCGAACCCTCTACCTGATGATAAACACACGTACCAGAAGAACAGGTTCCCAGAGTAAGTCTTTTATCATATTCGTCTTCACCCTCATCCAAGGTTATCGTGCCAATCACCCCTTGCAACCCCTGCTGTTTTGTCTGGTATGACAGTTCGTAGTCGATAGACTCTGTCCCTCGAGGAATCTTTCTTAACTGTAATACAACTTCTCTCCCCACAGATGAAGATACAAGATTTACCTCGACCGATGAATCGACTGTTGGTATTACATCTTCTGTCGGAAGAACCTCAGTTTCAGACTCTGTCTTGGGAGTGGATCTGTTGAATCTTGTATAGACTACCACCGATAAAATCACAAAAAGAAAAATCCCACCGATGATGAACAACTTTTTTCTATCTTGTGTCATATAATTGCCTGGTTAAACTGTTAACTTGCTTTTAAGATACGTCTTTACTTTCGAAATCCCTACTCTCTCTTGTTTCATCGTATCGCGATCTCTCACTGTGACCGTATCATCCTCAAGCGTTACATAATCAATAGTAACACAAAATGGTGTTCCAATCTCGTCTTGAGAATAGTACCGCTTTCCTATATTCCCCCTGTCATCCCAGGCAGTGAAAAAAGAACTCTTCAATTCATTATAGACATCCTGAGCCTTTGTAACTAATTCTGGTTTATTGGCGAGAAGCGGAAACACTGCAACTTTATAAGGGGAAAGTTTCGGATGAATTTTAAGAATGCTTCGATCTTTCTCCTTTTTGTAAGCGTCGAGAAGGAAAAATAAGAGTGACCTATCAACTCCTCCTGACGTTTCGATTACCCATGGCGTAAACTCTTGATTGGATTCTGGGTCTTTGTACGTGAGTTTATGGCGGGACAGATCCCAATCTCCTCTGTGATGAATTCCTTCAAATTCACTCCAGCCAAATGGAGCATTGTATTCAATATCCACCGCAAAACGCGCATAATGGGCGCGTTCATCCGGAGTATGTTCTCTAAATCTGAGATTTTTTGCATCTATACCAAGAGATTTATACCAATTCATTCTCTGTTCTTTCCAATACTCAAATGTGCTTTGACTTCCTTTCTCGTCGGGCTTTACAAAATACTCTAGCTCCATTTGTTCAAACTCTCGAGAGCGGTAAGTAAAATTTCCCGGCGTAATTTCATTCCTAAAGGCTTTTCCAACCTGCGCTATCCCAAAAGGTATTTTTTTTCGCGATGAGCTTACCACATTTTTAAAATTGACAAAAACCCCTTGGGTTATTTCCCCCCGTAAATATGCTTTTTGTTTCGGCTCTGTCACCCCCAGAAATACCTCTGTAAGCAGATTGAATTTTTTAGGTTCGGTCCATTCTATATGTTCTCTCACCCAATCTTTTGAACGGGTTTCCCCCTCTATAATATGAGGAGAGCTACTATGAAATTCTATCTCGTCTTTCTTATCTGCTCTAAAGCGAGAGTGACATAATTTACATTCAATTAATGGGTCGGTAAACGCAGTAGTATGCCCAGAGGCTTCCCAGACTTTTGGATTCATAATGATTGCAGCATCTATACCAACTACATCGTCACGTTCGTAGACCATGCTCTTCCACCATTCTCTCTTAATATTATTTTTTAATTCCACACCCAAGGGTCCATAGTCCCAGAATCCGGCGATTCCACCATAGATTTCGCTTCCGGGATAGATAAATCCCCTTCTCTTTGCCAGCGAGACGATGTCGTCCATAAGATTTGTCATAGTAAGAATTGTAGCAAATCAAGAGAAGGAAGGAAGCGGTTCGTTAATGAGGTCTTGAATGACTCCTTTTAATTCGTCAAAGGGTTTGTCTTCTTTGATATACCCGAGTTTTTTAAGGAGATTGTTTGTGTAGCCCGTAAGATCAACGCTACTTGGATCAGAGACCTTGGATAGATCAATTAAATATTTTTTTGTCAATCGATATATTTCTTCCTCTCTTTGATTCTCTGGAAGAAGTCTTTCTAAAATGAAAAAAAAGAAGTAGAGAAGCTGTATTTTTGCCTGATTCTCCTTTATAAGCGAGAATGCAGAAATGAGCGATATTCCATCTAAATAGAATCTATCAGTCTTTTTATTGACAAGAATAGTAACTAAATTGCCTGTCTGGGTATGGGGAAGGCGCCGGCTGGTTATTTTTTTGACTCCTTTTGCAATGACATTGATTTTGCCAAGATCTTGTGTGAAGAAGGTTACGATCAAATCTTGATTCGGTAGCGATCTCTTGCGAAGGATTATCGCCTCGGTTTTGATCATCTTAACTCTTTGTCAACGTCCAAAACGCCGTTATACAGAGTTCGTCCGTTAAAATCTACTTTAAGTTTATCGCTATAGGTTCCTGGCTGCTTTTGAACCAGCAGCTGATAATCTTTAGAAGCAATACTCTCAGGGAGTTGGTATTTGACTACCACTTCTGCTTTGCCAAGAGGGGTGATCTCTACATATCCTTCAAACACAGTCTTTCCCAGCTCGTCATACGTCTGAACTTTTTTCTTAGAACCGTTAAAGCTTATGAGTTCTGAGCCCTTTGGAACATACACTCTAATCCAGTCTCTGAGCGTTGCATTCAAACAGAGTCCGCCACGCTCTAAATTGCAATCAGAATGAGGATAAGGGTTCCTAAATACAATGCCGACCTCTTTGGTTACCTTTCCGTTTTCTACGGATGCTTTTGAAGTTATCGCTTGTGTTGTAAACAAATTGGCTTTCGCTCCCGCGAAGTTCACATTATTAACGTGGAGGTAGTCTCCCTCAAAGTCCCTTATATTTCCGGCAAAGTTGAGCTTTTTAACCGCGGTCTGTAACTGCGGATCGGTAAAGTATAGAACGATGTGTTTCTCGTGCAAATTTTTCAACATGTCTTGAACAAGCGTTCCCCAATACTTTGAGGGAGAAAAGCCTATCGCTTTATAAAAAAGGCCGTACATCAAGTCGCCAAGGATTCCTTTTCGATCTTCTCTTATATAGCCAACAGGTCTATCGATCTCATCGAGGAGCGTATAGATCACTTGTGGGCAATCGCATCGTTTATCCGTCTTAGCAGAGAATCGAATTCCTCTCGCATCGGTATCGCCAAAAATCGTTAACATATCGACTAACACATTTGTATCAAGCGCGATAATTCCGTCGTAATCAACTTTTTCAGAACTCCTGTCATACAAACTATTGAAGAGCTTTACCGATGCTGGAAAGTCTGGCGAGAGATTGCTGTCTCGTATGTAAAATCTATTTACGTCTTTGTGATAGGTAAGAATTTCTTTGGGAGCTGTTGGATGGGGATTAATGCTGTTATCAAGCGTATAGATATCTCTTGATCGTTGGATACTGATCTTGCCGTTTTTGACATTGAAAACCGCATAGGCCGTCAAAAACCCTCCGGTTGCACGAAGTTCTTTGTCGTTTTGAAAGAGGATAAGATAGTTTTTTTCTTCATCTTTTCCAAACATTTCAGGCAGTTTCTTCACCAGAGGTTTTGCCTCAACGAAGAGTGAGGCGATACCGACAAATTGTTCTTTTATGTTTGCAATCCTTTCCCTAACGACCGTTTTTCCTATGTTTTTCGGATATCGATTGGGGTCAATTTTCTCAATTCTTGTTTCAGCCTCTTTAATATTATTTGAGATCGTATCCACCTTTGTCAGCACTTTATCAAGGGTAAGAATCGCCGTCTGCAACCTATCCTCTGCGGATCTTTCTAAAAAAGATGATTGCCCCTTTTTAAAACCTATGAGATCCGCATACGGAGAAATCGCCTCAATACTATCTTTCCCGGCTGCTATGAGATGCTCGCCTGCTTCTACTCCATTTTTAAAATCGGCAATATAGGGAATGAACGCTGCCCAATAGAGTGCCTGCGCTTCTTTCTTAAAATCCTCATATTGCTTTGAAAAGTTATTGAATTCTTTCTCTAAGAGGTCTATGTCATTCTGAGCAAATGAAGTTTTTAACAGACGGGCAGATGCAACCAGAAGCTTGCCTTTTGACATAACTCCTAAGGCGGGTCTAACGATCAAGAAAAAGGCAAGTATGGCAAAAACAAGGAGGATTAATACTACTTTCTTTAGGTTTAGGCGATGCCCAAAACTCAAAGGCTTTATAAGCATAGACTTATAAGTATATCACACTGCTCCTTCTCCCGAAAGCATGACAAAGGGCGTTTTAAGTATGATCTTTATATCTTGCCAAAATGAGATAGTATTTACGTAGCGTGCGTCAATTGCTATGCGTTTGTCAAAATTAATTTCTGATCTCCCGGAAACTTGCCAGAGCCCGGTAATGCCTGGTTTGACTAAAAATACTTTTTGTACCAATCTACTCGTCCCCGGGAATTTCTTTTGTTGATTCTCAAGCTCGTCTGGATAGTAAGCTCGGGGGCCAACCAGACTCATTTCTCCCTTAAGAACATTAAATAACTGTGGAATTTCGTCGAAGGAATGCTTTCGAATAAACCTTCCCACGTTTGTGATGCGAGGATCGTTCCGTAATTTATAACTTCCCTTTTTGTATTCCTCATAAAGATCATTAAATTTAGGATCAGATCGTAGCAACCGGTGCGCATTGACGATCATCGAACGAAACTTAAACATTTTGAATTTCTTTCTATGCTTTCCAATCCTTTGAGGCACATCTGCCAGTATCGGTCCATTTGAATCTAACTTAATTGCAAGCGCGGTGAGCGAATATACGGGGAAAAATACGATAAGAAGTATACATGCTCCTACAATATCAAGAGCTCGCTTTAGGTATTTGGTATACCCAACTCCGTGGAAAATAGACATACCATAAATATATTACTACTTCGTTACGTCAACTTCTCGTTTTCAGTCCCCTTAAATCTTTCAACGAGTTCTTTAATTTTTGGAACAGAAGTTTTCTTGGCGACGAGGAGCACGTCTTTCGTGTTTACAATAATGCTTTCGTCTAAATCTAGCGCAACAATCATTTTTTTATCCTCGAAGTTATAGATCAAGGCATCTCGAACGTGCTCGAGGTGGACTTTGCCGCGAATAACATTCTCATATGGGTGTGCTTCTAATGCTTCCTTCAAGGCCTCCCACGCCCCAAGGTCGCTCCAGCCAATATCCTCAACGATAACAAGCCCCTGTTCCTTATCTAAATTCTCAAGAATCGCATTGTCAAAACTAACACTTTCTACCTTACTATACTGTTCTCTTAAAAATCTTTGAAAATCTTTCTGGCCATATTTAGATAGTATCTTCTCGGTATTTTTATAGATATTGGGGGCAAATCTTTTGAAGGCCTTGTAAATAAACTGTGGAGTCGTTACAAAGTAACCCAAATTCCAGGCGTAGACTTCGGAGTGGAAGAATTTTTTCGCAGTTTCTTCATCTGGCTTGTATTTGAACCCTTCAAACCGATAAAGATTTACCCCGTCTATTGCACCTTTTTTTACCCCAAAATGAATGTAGCCAAGATTTACGCTTGCATAGCGGGGTTTATGTCCAATGAAGATGATTTTGTCTTGCTGTTTTTGAATGAAAATTCCCGCTTTTTTTAGAATTTTTTTAAAGAGAGCAATACGTTTTACAAGGTGATCGCTCCAGAGGATAGCGACCGGTTCGTGAGGATTTGTCTTTGAAAAAAGCCCCATAACATAGGCTATCGCAGGGCCTACGTCTTTTTTCTCAGGTTCGAATATAAAATTTTCTTTGGGAATTTTTGGCAGCTGTTCCCTGACAAAATCTTTGTAGATAAGGTTTGTTGAGATGTAGATATCCTTATAGGAAAAGTCAGGAGTAAGCCTCTCGACAGCAAGCTGGAGCGTTGATTTATCTCCAACGATCTTTTCAAACTGCTTTGGCGAGTTTTTCCTTGACAACGGCCAAAGCCTTGTACCTGCCCCTCCTGCAAAAATAATTGCCTTCATAGTAATGGGACAAAACCTAGCGGTTTCCTCCCAACGACCTTCCCTAAGTTGTGCCGCGAACTATTTACCTTCAATCCGAACGTTCGCGACTAATTACTAATTGTTTATTAAATTGGTCTATAAATTTATCTTTTGCAAACTTTGTTATATTGCTAGGACCGTATAATTTCGCTGATTTCTTCAAATTGTATGATATTGTATGAAATCTTTCAAGTGCTTCCTTTAAGGACTGTTCATCCTGACGATTAAAATAGATTCCTGTCTTATTATCTATAATTGTTTCTGTTGCTCCCCCTCTCTTAAAAGCTATGACAGGGCAGCCAAAAAACTGAGCTTCAAGAGCCACATAACCAAAGTCTTCCTCTTGAGGTATGATAAGTGCCTCGGCATTTCTGTACCTCATGGCGAGCTTATCATCGGTGAGTTTGGACAAAAAAGTGATATTATTTTTTGCCATTGCTTTCAATTTTTTTAATTCGCTTCCTTCTCCAACAATGATTAATCGATCGCTTAACTGATTGAAAACGTTGACAGCGAGGTCAATTCTTTTATACGGTTCAAGTCGAGAAACGACGAGAAAATATCTACCCAAGCTTTCATCCCGAACTTGATCCGAGCGACTTTTTATCTTCTTCCAATAGTCGAAATCAAAAGGCGGATAAATCACTTGGGATTCCCGTTTGTAATATTTTTTACACCTTTCTGCGACTGTTTTTGAAATTGAAACAATTGTGTCTGGTCTTTGAGCAGCGATAAAATCCCATTTTCTTAACTCCGAAAGATAAGGAGATAACGCGAATTTAATCAGAGGGTTTTTAAAATAAAGATTTTGTTGAGACCAGAGATACCTTGTTGGAGTAAGCAAATAACAAATATGTCGTGTATGAGGTTTGGTAATAATTGCCTTGGCAAAAGATGACGTGACCGAGATAACAAGATCATATCGATCAAAATTCAAAGATTCAAAGGCATAGGGATAGAAAGGAAATGACAAAATTCTGCTTTTTTTAATAAAATCAGGCAATGATTGGATAAAAGACGTTTTTATCGATAGATTCTTTGCCCATAATGCGGATGCGGGATCAAAATAGGAAGTGTAAAAATCTGCTCGAGGAAACATTTCATGCAGCGTTAAAAGTACCCTCTCCACTCCACCCCATTTGTCAATCCAGTCATAAACAATCGCAATTTTTGAGTCTTTCAACATCATATATATTATACGGGACCCTTATTCTAGGTTATAATACCGTTATGCAAGAACCCATTCCAAGTTCAGAAACAGCAACTCCTCTACGAGTCTGCCATCTTATTCCGGGCATCTCCGGAACCGCGAAACACTGGAGCAGACTTGAACAGGCTCTAGAACGGTCAAAATTATATGATCAGATATACATTCATGATTCGTCAGTTTCGCAAAAAGGATACAATCCTAATCATTTTAGAACGCTGGGTGAATTGTTTCTTGATAACATTGAAGCTGTAAAACAGCGAGGTGGCAGTCTTGATGTTCTTGCAACTTCGCTTGCAACAACAGATCTTGAGGGAGTATTTAAAGTAATTGAGAGAGAAACCCATGACCCAAACTTCTTTGCAAAACCCGAAAACGCTCAAGCTCTTCGACTCATCCTTATTAGTCCCTGGGGTTTTGTAGAATCAATCTCGGAAGCATTTTCTTCGATTCAACGCTTTGGCGGTTTATTAAAAGAAATGGGAACGAAAGGTGGAGATGAAATGGGTATTATGTCTCTACAATTAGTTAAACCGAAAGAAGTTAATGAATCAATGTTGGCAGATGCTTTAACAGAGACGTACCCAGAAAGAGTGCAAAAAATTGAGGATCAACCAGAGGTATCAACTCTAGATATCTCAGAGCTAGAAAGACAATCAGAGGATTACTTCAAAAGATTGAAATCAAAAGATCAAACAGACTTACAGAAAGTCGACTTGTTGATTCAAGATGCTGTTACTGAAAAAAACTGGAGTGAATTAAAAAAATTATTAAGACAGCGTGGGATCGTCCTTTATCCCTATATTTGGAATGTTCTCCAGGGAAAAGAAATTGATGATGCTGAACCAGTTGATTTTTCAAAATCGATGCGTTTAGGAGGTCAACTCGGTATTTCTTTTTTAAAAAGAGCACCGGCAATTATCCAATCAACGCTCCTCGGAAAACCATATCAAAGACTTCTGGAACTAATGAGGGCAGGAGCTTCGGTCAATTTTCTTATTCCTGAGTTTGATCAGATCGTTCCTGCCAGAGACATTGAAGACTTTATCAATCTTAGCCTAGTCCAAGGAAAAAAAGATAAAGAATCTCGAGCTTTAAATTTAAAATCAACTACCCACGTTTCATCCTACTCCATGAATCAAGTTGCATTGGTAAATGCTCTCCGGCAATTATATTAATTGTATCTCTACTCTTTTATCAACGTAATTACTATGTACTCTTCCATCAGTATTTACCCAGACTTTACTTGGAACTGCTTTATATACCCGTCTAGGATAATTTCCCTGAAATTCTTTGGCCAATCTGCTTTTTTTTCCTTCTCTTCCATATAAATATTTAAGTGCAATTGTTATTTCCTTTTCATCTGTAAGTTTGTAAGCTTTACACTTTAGATATACTCCAAATCCAGCTCCGGCAGGAACAGTTGAATCATAAATAACTAGAAAGACATTATTATTCGTTTCAATATTTTTTGAGTGTATATTTTCTATCCAAGAAGCCCAATAAAAATTGTAATGTTCATCAAAAGATGTGTGCACAGGACTGTTCCAAGGCAATCCTTCCGGAGTAACTGTCGCAATAGTAATATAAGAAATTTTCTGAATTATTTTCTTTGCTAAGTAAGTTAAATCTGCCCTTATTTTACCCACGCTTCATATTATATACAAAGCTTGATTCACTTCCAATTATTCTGTTACTATCAAACTATGGCAACAATCGACATGACTCCGTATAAGGAATTATTTCTTAAAGCGGCCCGAGAGTATTTAGAGAATATGAAAAAAAATATTATGGTCCTCAATACTGTTCCCACCCAGAAGGAAGCAGTCTACGAAACTTACAGGGGAGCTCACTCCATTAGAGGCCAAGCGCTTCTGATGGGATACCCAAAACTTGTTGAGATTTGTTCTATCCTCGAGAGTTTTTTCCGCGAAGTGCGCGAGTCGAAGAAGCGGTACGATCCTTCAATGTTTTCCGATCTCATTTCCGCAATTACTAAGATCGGTCAATCTTTAAAAAGTATTGAAGATAATAATCTTGAAGCCGATCTTTCTGAAGAAACTGACAAGCTCAAATCATCGTTAACAGTTTCAGATTCAAAATTATGAAAATATTGATTATCGACGACGACGTTTTTTTCCAAAAATTTTATCTTGAGAAGTTGTCAGAAAAAGGATTTCAAGTAGAGGTTGCATCTGACGGAGACCAAGGCTTGGCTAAAATGAAATTATCGAAACCTGACTTGATACTCCTTGATATTATCATGCCCAAAAAAGATGGATTTGAGTTCCTGCAGGCTATGCGCCAGGACCCGCTTTTCAAACAAATTCCAGTTATTGTTTTCTCAACGCTTGGGCAGCCAACCGACGTCGATAAAGCTAAGTCTCTCGGCGCCGTAGATTATGTGAACAAAGGTTTTTTTGATTTTGAAAATCTCGTTGCAAAGATAAATCA
>JACPMD010000132.1 GCA_016186235.1 Candidatus Roizmanbacteria bacterium
TAATCTTCTTTATTTTTTTTGAAATCGAAGATGTATGCTTTAATCCCTTTATTTTTGGGTAGGAGAAAGAAATTCGCACCATCAGTATTATATCACTAGGATTTTAGTTTGCGTCTGACGCGTCCTCCATGTCGTCGCTGAAGCGATCCAGACATGGGTATTAATTTGGTAGAATGGAGATGATGAAAAAAACCGTACTTATTGGAATAAGTAGCGGTATTGCAGCCTATAAAGCAGTAGCGTTAATCAAACTTCTTCAACAAGAAAACTTCGTTATCGAAGTTACGATGACGGCACACGCAGTCCAAATGATTCCTCCTCGTTTGATTGAAAAAATTACGAAGAAGAAAATACATACTAACCTTTTCAAAGAGGGATTCGACTATAAAAATATTCTCAAAGAAAGAAAGGTTGATCATATCGAACTTGCTGATAAATCAGATCTTATGGTGATTGTACCCGCAACGGCAAATATCATAGCTAAAATAGCCCACGGAATAGCCGATGATTTATTGACAACAACAGCACTTGCAGTCACTACCCCGATTCTAATTTGTCCATCTATGAATGTCCATATGTGGACGAATCCCCTTGTCCAAGAAAATATCAAAAAGCTGAAAAACCTGGGGTATCAAATTATAGAACCGGTAGAAGGCATGCTTGCGTGCGGCTATGAAGGAAAAGGAAGGTTGGAAGACGTCTATCTTATTAGAGATGAAATAGTTAGTAATTTAAATTATGCTGATTTGCTTCGTGGTAGAAAGATAATCGTGACTTCAGGCGGCACGCGAGAAAAAATAGATGACGTACGTTATATCACTAATAGAAGTTCAGGAAAAATGGGAACGGCTGTTGCTGAAAGCTGCTATAAAAGAGGCGGAGAAGTACTGCTTCTACGAGCGAATTCCGCAGTACAGCCCCGATTTTCTATACCAGAAAAAACATTCGATACGGCTGAAGAACTCTTTCGCCTGATAAAAGAGAATATAAAAACATATGACACACTCTATCATGTAGCTGCTGTTTCAGACTTTACCATTAAGAATAGGAAGGAAGGTAAACTTTCGAGTAATCAGAAAATAGCTCTTATCTTAGAACCACGCCGAAAAATTCTCGATCAAATAAAAAAAATGAATCCAAAAATACGTCTCATTGCATTCAAAGCAGAATATGGTTTAAAAGATAGTCAGTTGATTAAAGCCGCATATAAGAGATTGCTAGAAGCAAAAGCCAACGCAGTCGTTGCAAATGACATCTCTAAACCAGATCGAGGTTTTCAGTCAGACAAGAATGAGGTCATCATCGTCTGGGAAAGTGGCGAATATAAGAAAATCCCCTTAGGATTAAAACGTACCGTTGCTGAAGAAATTGTTGATTCAATCGAATCCGTGCTTGCACTGAGTGTAAACGATTAAGTGCGTATATACAACTTCGCTCGAATACTCCTTCCTGCGACAATTCGCATATGACTTTTGCGACATGGCGAGCCTCCAGGATGGGCGCTGGGGAATCCCACAGCGCCAGCGACCAGCGCTGAAGGATCTAGAGATAGGCAGCTGATAGTAAAGTTTGGTACGCCTTCCCCCAGTCAAACTCAACCAGTCAACCCCCCACTGGTCACCAGCGAGGTGACATGGTTGGCAGCCAGAGGTGGCCAGTGACTAATTGACTGTTGGGCGGCTTCGCCGCCCAGCTTACTACCCCTCTCTTAGTCAGACTCTCCACCTCTAGCTAGTCACCGACACTTACGTCAACTCCAACCCTGTCACGGGGGTATTCCCCCGTGACCCCCTTTAGTTGAGGGATTGTTGCTCGTCCCGCCTTCGGCGGGACTCGCTCAGCTTAAAAAGGCGGGGAGGGGAAAGGAAAGGAAAGGAAGAAATGAGAGAGATGAAAGTGGCTGACGACTAACAAAGTTAGTCGACGGCCTGTCAGCCGACTCATCTAATCTTAGCTCTAAGAAACACAGAGTTGTTGGTCGCAGACCCCCGACTAAGGCTAGATCTAGGAGTACCGTCCGATTGCCTCGGTCAGTTCCTTGGTCTCGGTCAATTGGCCTACATATTATTTAAGGTTTATTGTAGTTGGTTACTATTACACGAGCATCGTCGGGGGTGACATGCTCGGCTCGATGATTAGGATAAGATATATTTCTTTCTTATGGAGATTGGGTTATGTTTTGGATACTAGATTGGTCGTCGTCTCTACAGAAACTTTAAGTGGTGATCGAGCCTCGCTCCCCCTGCGTTAGATTTTGAAGGCTTAAGTAAGGACCATATTATGAAGAAGCAAAACACTTTACAGAAAATTTAGTCTTAAACAGAGAAATAACTCTTGAGCAAGAAGAAAAATACAAACAAGACAAGTTTGGAAGACTATTAGGATATGTATTTGTTGATGGATTGAATCTCAATGTTGAGCTCGTGAGCAATGGACTTGCGAAGGTGGTACTCTATGAGAAACGGGCAAAGATCAAATATCAGGATGAACTTCTTCAAGCGGAGAAAGAGGCGAAGGAAAGTAAAGTTGGGGTGTGGAGTGGTAACTAAATTTTTAAATTCTACAGCTCATCTGCTAGTTTAGTCATCTGCTAGTTTAGCAATATACTCTTTTGCGATTTGTATTCTTCTCTTGTCCTCATTTTTT
>JACPMD010000149.1 GCA_016186235.1 Candidatus Roizmanbacteria bacterium
CCTACGACCTACTGCAAATTTCAGAATTTGGCTGCAAATGATTCATCTCTCGTCAGCGTATCTTCTCTGATATGCTTCCTCGAGCTTCATCATTTTCGCTCAAATTCTGAAATTTTCGTGACTGTCGTAGGTTTTTCAGAGGTTCCTTAGGTGATTTAAACTTTAAGGCTAAATACAACTACCGAAGCAATTGCCAGCATTATTCCTATAGTATTTGTTACTGTTAAACTTTCCTTTAGAAATAAAATTGCAATAAATACGGTGGAAACAAATGCAAGTGAGCGAATTGTAGATGCGATTGGAATTGATACTTCGGGTTTATTAATTCCTATGGTGAATAACAAGACACTTATTACTAAAAAAAAGGAAATTAAGAAAGCATTTCCCATGTTTCCTGGAGTAAATTCCGTCTTTTCTTTAAAGAAAATCCAGATAATGAAGGCGAGAATAAACCCGAAGAGATAGTAAAAAAAAGTAGTATTTATTGCACCAATTAAAACAGAACTCTTTTTATAAAAGATATTTGCTATACCTAGGAATAATGCGCTTAGAATGATTAGTAAATATTGCATAAGTATTTAAGTTTATTTCGCCTAACGTCCTGGTATAGGCGATGTTGTCTGGCGGTATAATATAACGCGATAGCGTTTCACCGCCAGACAATATGGGTGAAGCGACGACTGAAAGGAGGAGCGGAACCGCCTCACTGTTGACTTGCTTGCCAATCTATGCTTTAATTACAACCTGTAACTTTATTCATATGACAATTGATAAAACATGTCGAGGAGCTGACGATGCAAGCGTCTGGGATGAAGGCGCCGCAGCTCGTTATGCTAAAGCTAAGCATGGGCCAGATGGCGCAAGATTTCTTGATCCACATTTGTACTCCCTGATGAGTCGTGAACGGTTGGCAGGTAGTGATTTTCTCGATCTTGGTGCTGGTGCCGGACCTTGGAGTCAGCATGCTTTAGAGCAAGGCGCCCGAACAGTTACTGCTGTTGATTTAAATGAAGCAATGCTAGAACAGGCACGCACACGCTTGCGAGTCAGCGGAGAACTTCCAAGTAATGTAAATATAGTTAGAGGTGATGTTGCAGATTTGGTCTTTGCAGATAACGAGTTTGACCGCTTAGCTAGTGTTAATGTTGGTTGCAATTTACCTGATGGAACTTTTCAAGCTCATTTCCGTGAGGCAAAACGCGTCGCCCGTCGTGGAGGCCGTCTTGTGGTGACAGCGCCAGACTCACTTTTGGTGTCATTTACCACCGTCGATGATGCTGAAGATATTCAGACGGAAATTGACGGTCGTTGGAGTAGGGAAACTGCCCATGATTCAGGTGCAGTCAAACGAGTGATTGATAGTTTGCGAACTGTCCTGCGAGCGACATTCGTTTTGGATGAGGCAGGGAGGCCAGTTTTGGTTACGGAGGAAAATGTTCATTTTGTTCGAGAAGGCACTCCGATTATTCGTAGGATACCTGGATTGGCTGTAGACAATAACTTTCACACTGCTAAAGCATACATTGAAGCTGCGGAGCGAGCAGGCTGGAAAGTTCATGCTGCTCACCGTGATTCGTTTGGTTCAGATGATGAACGTCGTGAATACAATGGCGGTGTTGAAGACTCCCAAAAATTAGGCTCTGAATATGTCGGAAATCCGTCTTTTTTAATTATGGATTTGGAAAAGCAGGACTAATTCCTCCCTCTTATAAAAATAGACTTTACCAAAAAGTTCGAGACAATTCTCTCATACTGGGAATTAAATGGGTGAATGTCCGAAGCCCAAAACACATTATTTAGTCAAAACCAAAAACACTACATATCCTACATAGGTGGTAACCATAAATACTCCTTGCCATCTTTCAATTATTCTTTTTTTGCCGATAAACATCACTAAAAACAACACAATACTTGCGAATATTGTTATTGCTATATCGCCGTTGGAGCTGGTATTAAATGGCAGTGGGCGAATAACGGCACTTGCGCCAAGAATCCAAAATATGTTGAAAATATTTGAACCGACCACATTTCCAATCGCGATGTCTGATTGTTTTTTGTAAGCTGCCATTGCTGAAGTGGCTAATTCTGGCAACGATGTACCAATGGCGACAATTGTTAAGCCGATCAATGATTGGCTGACATTGAAGAATTCGGCAATTTGAACAGCACCATCAACAATCCATTTTCCGCCAATCACCAAGCCTGCAAGACCAAGAATAATAAATATTATTGCTTTATGGTAGCTAAATACTTTTATTTCTTCTTCAACGATATCAGTATCTGACTTTGTAATCCCAAAAGTGTAGTAAAGAAAAATTATAAAAAACGACAGAAGAATAAAGCCGTCAATTCGAGTAATACCGGAAAAACTCGCTCCATCAATAATCATATCGTTAGCCATAAGCCCCAAGACAACGGCGGCCAAAAGGCTCAATGGAATTTCTTTTAAGATAGTGTTTTTTTTCGCGGTTATTGGATAAATAATGGCTGATATTCCTAGAATTAATAATATATTCGCTATGTTGCTGCCCAAGATATTACCGATTGCGATTTCGCTGTTGCCTTGGACGCTTGCAAAAATATTAACAATAAATTCCGGGGCGGAAGTACCAAACGCCACTATGGTTAAGCCAATGACAATACTTGAAATTTTCAATTTTTTTGCTATTGAGGCCGAACCATCAACCAAAATATCCGCTCCTTTAATAAGAAGGAAGAATCCGATGATAAATAGTATGTATGTAGTCATATGGTTATAATTTTTCAATTTCTTTCAAATCGTGATCTGGCAAATATAGAATCACCAGACCGACAATAATCCCGAGTAATGCCGTCCAGAAATGACTACCGCCAAAAAACCATTTATCCAAAGCGTCCAGCACATACCAGATACCCCGCCAAATTAAAACCAGCCCGATGACTATGGAAATATTTTTTGCGAGGTGGCCCAAAG
This sequence comes from Candidatus Roizmanbacteria bacterium, assembly GCA_016186235.1. Classification (GTDB taxonomy): domain Bacteria; phylum Patescibacteriota; class Microgenomatia; order UBA1406; family GWC2-37-13; genus JACPMD01. Next base: position 2,954 of record JACPMD010000149.1, read on the forward strand.
TTAATTGTTTTTTTGTCATAAGTTAATTGATTAATTGGTTGGTGTTATTGTATTCGTTTTCCCCTTATAAATAAATTGTTTCCGAAGCGGAGCGAAGGAAACGCCATATACCCCTTTCTAATAAATAAAAAACAAAATTCAAATTCTTTTTTAGAGCTGGGCGATAGCCCAAAAGTAAAACATGCATTTCACATAACGTCAGGATTATGAGAAGTTTGCGGAACGAAGTGGAGCGAAGAAGTCGGACGAAGGCGGGCGTTTATCTCTCCCATTCTTTAATATGAGGTGAAAAATCAAGCTGATAATCTGGGATACCGAGCGACACACCATATTTTGTAACTTCTTCTACTTTTGTTTTTATGATTTTTACTTTCTGAAGAACATCTTTATTTTCTAGACTTTCTTCAATTATTACGCCGTTGAAATTCTTCATATATTTAAGTTAAGAATGGGAGTTTATAAAATTGTTGATTGTAGCCCGCCGTAGTCCGATTACATATAACGTTCCGCACTTTGCGATGTTGTTGCGCGGTACAATTTAGCGCGAAGCGCTTCACCGCGCAACAATATGGGCGTAGCGACCAAAGGGAGCGGAGCCGCAAAGTTAGTTAGATGATGTACATTTTTTCCTTTGATTCCGCGAAGCGGGATCGCTTTTTTATAGGAATAAGAATTTGATTTTTTCGTTTTGGCGAGCAAAAGAGGGGAATTAAAGGGGTGAATTTTGCTCGCCAAAACATCTTATCTCAAGAAAATCTCTATATAATTTTTGTAATGATAGCTCCGATCGTAAGTTTTTTCGTCATCTTTTTGTTCCAGTAATCCAAGTTTACAGAAGCGATCTACTACTTTTTGAGCTCCTACTCGGGAGAAGCCCGTCCATTCCATTATTATTTTTGTAGAAACAATCGGTTGGCCATATAATTTCTGTAGCACCAATATCCCGCTTTCCGACTCTCTTTTTGCCAATGCTCGCATTTTATTCATATCCGCTTCACGCAATTTTGTAATTTTTTTAGATATGGAGATAGATTGTTCCGCAGTTTCAATTACGCCATCAAGGAAGAAATCAATCCATGCTCCCACTTCGGAGTGGTGATAGCCGTACAATTTTTGGTAATAAATTTTTTGATGTTTCTTAAAATATGCAGAAAGAAAAAGTACCGGTTTCTCGAGCATGGATTTGTGACATAAGAGCATCGTAATGAGCAAGCGTCCTGTTCTGCCGTTTCCATCAAGGAATGGATGGATCGTCTCAAATTGTGCGTGTGCCAGAGCGATATGAACAAGAGGGAGAGTTGCTTTTTCATCATGCAAAAATTTTTCCAGATCATTGAGTGCTCTTTGCATTTCATTCACAGGGGGTGGAACAAACGAGGCGTTTGAAGGCAAAGTTCCGCCAATCCAGTTTTGAGATTTCCTGAATGAACCCGGATCAGAAAAATGGGAAGCGCGTGCTCCTGTCATAAGTTTGTTGTGTAATTCACAGAGGAAGCGTAATGAAAGAGGCAAAGTTTTTACTCTATCCAGTCCGTAATTTAATGCTTTGATGTAATACAAAATATCGTCTGCATCCGTTTCTTTTGCGGCTACGCCCGCCTTTTTTTCCATTGCGTCTACCATTGTTGCCTTTGTGCCTTCGATTTGCGATGAGGATTCCGCATCCTTGGCGACAAACATGGAGATGAAAAAATCAACGTCGGGCAGTAAGTGAGTTATGCCATCGAGTTTTCCGATGAGTCTGTCCGCTTCCGCGGTTTTGAGTAAAATTGTTTTTGGCAGATCAAAAATTTCCTTCGGGGGGAAAGCGTTGGGTATAAAAGCTAAAAATCCCTCTTTCTGCTTAACTTTTTTGCCAATTTCAATCTTCATAGATAGTTTGTTTATTTACTTGAACATTAACTATCTTAGCTTTTAGTTTATATTTAGTCAATGGATAGTAACTATGTTTTGGGCAATCCTCACACTATATGAGTACAACATTATTGACAACCGTCAAATAATCGATATACTGCAGTCAGTCAGCTAAGTTTTTATCCAAGATATGACTAATTCTGCCTTAAATCAGTCTCGCGTAGAAATGATGATGAGCCCCACGGACTTCGTGGTGAGCTCTTCTGAAAGCTAGAAAGACAGAAGAATTAGCACTCACACCTCCACGAAGTTCGCAAGAATCTCGTGGATTTTTATGTACCTATTTCCCCTTCACAATGAGTGAATACGTCCCACAGCAAAGTTGTCCCAGTAAGTCATGCGGCAATTACGCAAAAATTGGTGAAGAATATGTTGCTGTCCATGATCTCAAGCAAAAGCGTTTTCGCTGTCGTGAATGCTGCAAGACGTGGAGTGCTCATTATAAAGAGTTTCATCACGGTTTACGTACGGAACCATTTAAAATTCGCAGAGCGGTCGATCTGCTGAATGCGAAAATACCAATTCGCACAGTAGCTCGGTTCGTAAAAGTTAGCCCCAGCACGGTTTTGCGATGGAAAAAGAAATTATCAAATCGACAATAACTATTTTACTTTTTAATTTTTATCATCATGTCTGAAACATCACATTTAGAGAAACCGGATCCTTTGGGTTTTCTTGTTAACCCTGCGAATATCAGACCTGACAAAAAGCACACATTAATTGATGGTACAGATATATCTCTCGTAGAACTGTTGAGTGAGGACATCAATTTTCTCAGCCAGCTTGCGACAAAAGCGATGCAACAGGTGGGCTACTTCGTACTTCTACGTTTAGTTCGCGGCCCCGGAGCCTATCCGCTTAAAGGATCTATTTACATTACCAAAACTATTACTTCTTCAGTTTTATTTCGCGTAGCAGAGGATATCGTATCGCGCGCCGCTTGTTGTCAGGGAGTGCTGATTCCTTCACAGCAAATGGTAGACAAGTTTGAAAATTTACTCACTGTTCCTTCGGTTGCGGATATACTCGACGTTACCCGTGTAGCAGTTAATCAGATGATTAGATCCGGCATACTTAAAGGCGAGAGGTACGGAAGAACATTCTTAATAAGGCGGGGAGATCTCGAACAGTTTTGCGCTAGCTTGCCTGGATCAAAGTGCAAGAGGCCATAAGGTGTCAAATTTTTTATCACTTAATTTTTATTGTTATGTCTAAATTAGAATATCCAAATCGTATTTTTTCACTAAGCGATTGCCATGGAGGGCGAGCCGTTTGGAATCCGCTCGAATCTCCTGATGTTGCTGCGCGTTTGGCCGAGGCCATTCGTTCTGATTTGCAGGGAGTCCAGCATTTTGACACGTTCGGCGCACCCGGAGGTTTTAATCAACATGTTGTCGCGGAAGCCGTACGATTACATCGGCAGAATCCCGATTCTGGCCGGACAGGACTCTTTATAAACAGTGCGGCAAGAATGGAAGCGAACAACAATGGGCAGCCATTTTTCCGTGCCGACTTTGTAGAAAATTTGGTTGTGGTTGCCACGCCCCTGAGTGTGCTTTCTGGAGTTCGGGATTCCGTAAGGAAATTATTAGAGTTACCAAATGAAAATAATGGCTTATATGACGGGGAAAGAGAGCAACATCGCTCGAGTTATACGCCGCGGTTACTTGCGGAAAATCATGGTCTTCCATTAAAAGAGGCCGATACGTCTTGCATTCCGGAATTGCCGGCCAGTTGTAAGCTTGCTTATATTGATCGATTTGGAAATCTTGTTTTCTCTGAAGCTGGCGCACCAGAAGCACAAAGTATTCTGGCAAGAATTGCTAAAGATGGAGATAGAGCTGTTCAATTGAGAATTGGGGATGTAGTTCAAACCACAACGATCGGGCAATCGCTTTCTGGGGCGGAACCGGGCTCGCTGGTTATTTATGAGAACGATGGAGGTGTTGAAATCGTTTCCAAATGGGATAAAGACTGGACGATACAACAAAGGCTTGATAATTCCGCTTACGAACAGTTTGGGGAACCGACAATAGGAGCTTCATGCGTCTTTGAAAATTGATACTGCCTTCCACGTTTTATTTAAAATAAACGTTTTCTCCTCCGCTTTGTCGGAGGAGAAAACACCTTATTTCCCCTTACAAATAAAGAAAAAATCAAATTCGTTTCCTCTTAAAAAAGCTGATCGCAGATCAAAAGGAAAAAATGTATTTCATATAACGTCGGTGCATGTGCGATGTTGACCGGTGATTAGCCGAAGGCTAATCACCGGTCAATATGGGTTAGGGCTTTGTGCGTGCGAAGCCGCACAAAGAAGCCCGAACCGCACATGCACTGTTCGTATACTGCCCCCGTACCTGAATGGTAGTTAGGCGATGTACATTTTGCCCTCTACTTAAACCAGTGAGACCAGTCTGCTTGCGCCGTTGGTAAGCCCAAGTCGATGGCCCATTTTTTCGCGGCCACATTTTCTTCTTTGTTAGTAATCACGAACCTCTTTGTGCCAAAGATAATGATGAGTTTGTTTTCTTCTGGATACTCGATGTCCACATAGTTGTAAGGCGCATTGAGTCGTGGCTGAACCAGATTAGCAAATTCTTCCCAACGAAAAAATGGGACATCGACACGTGCGTGCTCTGTGCCTTCTTCCTTTTGAAAAGCAAAACCTTGCTCTTTCAGTTGAGCAAGCAGACAGCCGTATTCATTCATTGTCCAGTCTAAAATGTATGCGTTTGGTTTCATAAGGGCAAAATGTATTTCGCCTAACGTCCGCGCATAAGCGATGTTTGTCAGTTGTATAATATGCCGACAGGCTTACAACTGGCAAATATGGGTGGAGCGACGAGGTACGAGGAGCGGAACCGCTTATGCGCTGTGATGTAGAAAACATTTTGATTTTGCGGAGTGAAACGGAGCAAAATATTCGCAATTTTATTTTCCATAAACACTATCCAACAACCTGTTGAAGAAAGGAAAATCCTCCTCGTGATAATACTTGCCGAGCATTGCCAAAACATCTTCTCTGCCTTTTCCTTGTTCTTTTAGGTATTGAAATTGCTTGGTGAATGTAAATTGTTCAACTGGATTATTTGGATATGAATATTCTGTTTTTAAATCGTCAAAAGCAAATGTTTGCATATTTTTTTGATAAGCTTCTGCAGATTCAGAATCTAAAAAGTTTTGGCAATGAGCTAATTCATGACACAACCAAGCAATTTCATCAGGATTTTCCTGCGCTTCAAAATAGCTTTGTTTGATTAAAATGAGTTGTTTTTCAGCACTTGATTCAGAGGGCTGGCTTCCTTTGCCCCATAAGTCATCTGGAACCACCGCAATAGTGACTCCGTCCAATCTTTCATCGTGAAGAGCCTCGTGTTGTGCTTGATAATTTTTTGGTAAATCTTTTGCCCTTAATAGTCCTATTCTTTCAACGGTACCTTCTTTCAAACCAAGGTATTCTTGTAAGTGTTGTTTAACTCCGTTCTGTTCGGGTGCTTGCTCTAAGCCAAGCGAGGCTCTGACTTTGCTATTTTAGCTTGATCTCGTTTCCTAGCCGCTTCCTCCGCTTTTAGATCACGAGAAGCCAGCCCCTCTGAATCATCAACGGGAGGTTTTACCGATGCTTCAACCTTTGGCAATTCAGGTTGTTGGTCAATTGGGTTTAGTGCTCCCTCTATATTCATATTTTGTGTTTAAATGGAGAATAAAATTGCGAATAAACCTTTTTGGATTTCCTTATATTATACGCTTTTTTTCGTCAAAAATGAATCCAAAAAGGTTCAAAATGTTTTCTATTTCATATAACGTCCGTTTTATGTACGAACTTTGATCGTGATAAAATTAGCACGAAGTGCTAATCACGGTCAAAGTTAGGTGAGGGCGAGCTGAGCCCGAACCGTACATAAAACTGTTATACGCGGGTGAGCCAAAGGCGAAAGCGCAGCGTCCCCAAGTGAGCGAAGCGAACGCA
>JACPMD010000041.1 GCA_016186235.1 Candidatus Roizmanbacteria bacterium
AATCACGGAAGACGAATGGGGATCACAACCTGGATTGATTCTTCACGCTTTGGCCTCGCTTTAACCCTGGGCGGAGGAGAGGTAAAAATGATTGATATGGCCACAGCCTTTGGGGCTTTTGCCAACCAAGGGTATAAGGTACCCTTGTCTCCGGTTATACATTTGGAGGGTTCAAATGGTCAGACGATATATGAACTTTCACCTAAGAGGGAAAAAGTCATCAGTGAAGGGACTGCATATATCATCTCGGACATACTTTCGGACAACTTTGCTCGTCAGTGGGCATTCGGCAGCAGATCTGCCTTAGAAATTCCAGGATACAGAGTCGCAGTCAAAACCGGAACAACCGATCAAATGAAAGACAACTGGACAGTAGGCTTTACTCCAGACTTTTTAGTAGCGGTGTGGGTAGGGAATAATGACAATACTCCTATGAATCGGTACCTCGTTTCTGGAATCACAGGAGCTGCTCCGATTTGGAACAGGGTGATGACATATCTTCTAAAGCGATATGAGAGCGGAAATAGTTGGTTTCCAAAGCCTGAGAGCGTTTTTGAAAAACCTTGTTACTTTGGCAGAAGCGAGTATTTTCTGATTGGAACAGAAAAAAATGCCGTCTGTAATATTCCCCTTAAGAAGCCGAGTCCGACGAAGAAACCTGATTAACCTATCTTTTTGAATCCTGTAAGTGGCTGCAAAACTTTCGGAACTTCTATGGTTCCATCTTTTTTCTGAAAATTCTCCAAAATGGCAATAAGAATTCGCGGAGAGGCAAGCGCGGTATTATTGAGCGAAAAAGCATAGCGTGTTTTTCCATCCTTCATCCGATATTTTATATTTAATCTCCTTGTCTGAAAATCACCCATAATCGAATTCGACATGGTTTCGCCGTACGCCCCGCGTAACGGCATCCAGGTTTCGGTATCATATTTTTTCATTTGCGGTTCGCCCATGTCTCCCGTACACATGAGAAGCACTCGATAAGGAAGGCCAAGGTCCTGTAGAATTTCCTCTGCATTTTTTTGCAGTTCTTCTTGATATTCTCGAGCTTTATCGACGTCATTCTCTCCAATGATTACTTGTTCGACCTTCCAAAATTCATGTAAGCGATACAATCCTTTTGTGTCTTTTCCGTATGCGCCGGCTTCTTTTCTAAAACAAGGAGAGAAGGCGACAAATTTTTTGGGCAAATCTTTTTCGTTGAGTGTTTCTCCGCAGTAGTATGCCGTTACCGGTTGTTCGGCTGTACCTGCGAGATATGCGTCTTCATCATTGAGTTTATAGACGTCTTGCTCACCCCAAGGAAATTGACCCGAGCCAAAGAGAGTAAAACCTTTGATTACTGCCGGCGCAATAATTGGCGTGTAGCCTTTTTTGGCGAGTTTGTTAAAGACATAAAAAAGGAGGGCAAAATGGAGAAGCGCTGCCTCATTTTTTAAAAAATATCCCCTAAACCCCGAAATTTTTGCGCCGCGCTCAAGGTCGATTAAATCTAAAGAAAGCCCGAGTTCTACATGCGACTTAGGTCGGAAAACCATTTTAGGAATCTTACCCCATTTATGCAGTTCTTTATTTCCGGAAGGATCTTTCCCCACAGGAACTTCCTCGAGTGGAACATTTGGGACGTACGAGAGTAGACGATCAAGGTTTTTTTTGGTTTCGTTTAATTTGTCTTCAAATCTTTTCAATTCTTCTTTAATTTCTCTGCCGCGTGAAACTTCGGTGATGTGGGGTTTGCCTTTCTTTGCCAAAATATTTCTTTCTTCCCGTAGCTTTTGAATTTTTTGGATATATTCCCGTCGCTTATCATCAAGTTGAAGGATAGTATCTACATCTATTTTGCGATTTTTATTTCTTGCAGCTTGGATTACTTTATCTTTGTTTTGGCGAATGAAATCTAGCGATAGCATTTGTGTTTATTCTATCAAATAACTCTCAATTTTCTGCAGTAATCTTCTCAACGCAATCAATCTATGATTTACTTTTTGATGTTCTCTTTCGCTCAGTTCGTCGTAGTATTTATTGAATTCTTCAACAATAAAAAGAGCTCTGAAGGGATAGCCTTTTCTGTGCTTATGAGTAGGATATTTTGCAATAAACCCCTTTATTTTTTCCTCTTCGCACATTGATTTCTTTGTTTCCGGATCGTAAAAGCAGATGCACGTTTGCAAATATGCAACTCTTTTTTTATCGTGAACTTTTTCTAATCGTTTAAGCGTATACTGAATCAACTCCTTATCACTTGCTTCATATCCCGGCCAGCGCTTTGAAGTTACTCCGGGTTTATTATTCAGAACTGGAATAATAAGTCCTCCATCGTCTGAGATAGTAGGAAGCCCGGACAAGTTTCCGTAAAATTTGGCCTTTAAGAGAGAATTCTCTTCAAAAGTTTTTCCCGTCTCCTGCGGCGAGTCCTTGATCGCCAGATCAGTCAAAGACACTACATTAAGACCTTTTCTTATTAACGGGGCCAATCCTAATAAATGTTCTGATAGTTTTGCTTTGTTATGAGTTGCGATTAATAGTTTATTCATTATTTGAATAAAAGTAATACTATTTTACTAATTTCTGTTACTTTTTTTCACAAAGTCCTTGACAAAGAATTTTTTTTTGCTAGTCTTTTGTATTAGAGTGAAAATTCAAATTTTCTCTAAGAATCATTAAAAAGAGAGGGTTATCTCCTCTTTTTTTTTGCATTTTTTTATCAGTTTGAGCAATTTTAACGAAAATGAATAAAAAAACAGACTATATCAAAGTCTCGTCCTATGAGGGTAAGAAAGGTGATGTAAAAAAAGTGGTTCTTCTTTATTCTGGAGGTTTGGATACTTCCGTCATGATCAAATGGATTCTAGAGCAATATAAAGCTGAAATAATTGCGTTAACTATAGATATTGGGCAGTTAGCTGATGACCTGAGCGAAATTAAAAGAAAAGCGTTGAGACTTGGAGCGAAAAAGGCTTTTGTTATAGACGCAAAAGATGAGTTTGCTGAAGAATATATCGCAAAAGGAATTAAAGCCAATGCTTCGTATCAGGGCAACTATCATCTTTCGACGCCGCTTGGGAGGCCGCTTCTGGCAAAATGGGCAGTAAAGATTGCAGCGCAAGAAGGAGCAGACTGCATCGCTCATGGATGTACAGGAAAAGGCAATGACCAGGTTCGTATCGAGGGAACTGCTCTTGCCCTGAATCCGGATATAAAAATCATTGCGCCGGTTCGCGAATGGTCCATGGGGAGGGATGAAGAGTTGGTATATGCCAAGAAGCATGGAATACCGGTAAGACAGACGAGCGATAAACCATATTCCTATGACGACAATATGTGGGGAGTTACAGGCGAGGGCGGAGAAATCGAAAATCCTGCCTTAATTCCTCCTTTAGAAAAAATTCTTCTCGTGTGTAGACTTCCAGAGAAAGCTCCCAATAAAGCTGAATTTCTCAAACTCGAATTCGTAAAAGGAATTCCCGTCTCAATCAACGGAAAACATATGAAGCTCGCCGACATTATTTTAGCGCTCAATAAAATTGGAGCGAAACATGCAGTTGGCATAACTCATCATACAGAGGACAGGGTCGTAGGATTGAAAGTAAGAGGATTATACGAAGCTCCTGCGGCCGAAATCATTATTATTGCTCACAGGAATTTAGAGAAATACGTTTGCACGAGACACGAAAACGAATTCAAATCTACTGTTGATACCCACTGGGGATATCTTTGCTACGGCGCACTCTGGTTAGAACCTTTAATGGACGACATGAACGCATTCATTGATAAATTAAATCAAAAGGTTACTGGGACCGTCACAGTAAAACTTTATAAAGGATGGGTTGAGCCGGTTGCAGTCGAGACTCCCAATACAATTTTCGAAGAAAAACTTGCGACGTTCAATGCTTCAACGGCATTCAACCAGAATGCCTCACCAGGGTTTATCGAGCTCCATACTTTGCAAATGCGACTCGCACAAAGATCAGAAAAAACTGCTCTTCTATCGATTGGCAAAAGGAAAAACAAGATGAAGCTTTTGCAAGAAATTAAAAAATTGGCTCAAATGAAATGGAAACTCTATGCGACCTATAAAACACACAAATTCTTAAAGACGCATGATATAGAAGCAATTCTCGTTCACAAGATTTCCAAGCCTCATGAGAAGCCGAATCTTTTTGATCTGCTGCAGCAAAATAGATTTGATCTCATCGTCAATACTCCATCAGGTCAGAAAAAACCTGAAAAATCCGATGGGCAGATCATAAGGGAGATGGCCTTAAAGAACCATGCACATATTATTACCAATATAGAAGTTGCAAAAAATTTTGTCGAGAAATTACAATCCGCATATCTTAAACATTAGATAGACATTTGTGAAAAAAAAATCTCAAATTGCTGAATGGGATTTTAAACAATTACTTCTTAATGAAATCAAAAACAGAAGAATTCTTCAGGCGTTATTTAAGGATTTCTCCTTTGGGTTTGGCTCTTTGGCGCTCCGTTGAGGCAAGACATTTAGCAACAGTTAAATTAGAACGTCCGATTCTAGATATTGGATGCGGTTGGGGAGAGTTTGCAGAAGCCTTTGGTAAAAAAATCGATATGGGTATAGATATTGCGCCGCGTGATTTATATGTTGCGGCAAAAGGAGGAATGTACGAAAATCTAACGCTTGCTGATGCGCGCGATCTTCCATTTTCGGACAGCAGCTATTCTTCGATAATTTCTATCAGTACATTCGAGCATATTCCAAATCCCAAAAA
>JACPMD010000143.1 GCA_016186235.1 Candidatus Roizmanbacteria bacterium
AAATTCTTGAGAGTCTGTGTAGCGTACAAAATTCAAGAGTGAATTAAGGTCGCTTAAAACGAGTGAGAATGTCGACTCACGGTCTTTATCAACTGAAAACGACTCAATTGACGCACCGACATTTGCCACAGCTAGGCTTTCTTTTAAACTATTGAAATAGCGAGCATAATTAAGGTCCTTTTTTAAAATACCAGCAAGCTGATTCTGCTTGCTCCTGAGAAAAGAGAATTCCGCTTCCTCATTTTTATGCGACAGTGAGTATTCTAAAAGAGATTTTTGTTCGCTATAAAGCCGATCGAGGTTTCTTTTTTGGATAAGCATTGCGATGAATGAAATAAGGAATACAAGAAAGAAAAGTATAGTTATTCCAACAGCAGAAATCTTAATCCTCTGAAGGGATTTTTCGATTTCTTCATATTTTTTTTGTTTGGTTAAAAGATTGATTTTATGACGCATTTCAATCGATACAACCCCCAACAACGGTAACAAAAGAGGATAGCTCTTTGGAATAGGTAGATACTACTTTATTTGGAACGATAAAAGGCGCGACATTAAAATTATAGGTAGGGATGGACAGCTGTTGAGCGACTGCCTTATCGAAGGCATTAATTTCTGTGGCGAGGTTAATAAGTTGGACCGAAGAAACTGCCATTTTGAATTTTTCTCTGACAGAAAGGGTAAATTTTTCGATTTCCTGGGCAAAAACATTCTTGGAGGGTTTAAGAAGTTCAGCGAGATTGATAGTCCCAGATGATGAGAATCCTATCCGCTTCAACACACCTCTGCTCTTTGCCATATCAAACATGGTGTTAATCTGTGTCTCTTTAAGAAAGAGATTGTATCCCATCTTAAAATTATGAGCATCGACGGTAAGGCCGCGAATGTGGTCAAAGAAATATAAAGAAGACGTTGAGTAAGAAAAGTTTACAAAAATTGTTCCACCTTCTTTTGGCTCCGGTCTATAAAATTGACTGAGCATCCGAGCAGTGGAACTTAATTCATTCTCAATTGAGCTTGGAATAAGCCCTGCGGCTTCACAAAGAGCCTCCACTCGAGAAATAATATTGAGCGGCGCGGCAACAATTAAAACGAGGAGTGAGTTGTTCGCTTTATCCTCATGGAGAATTTCTAAATCAAGCGAGGTTTCCTCAATGGGAAGTGGTATGAACTGGTCTGCTTGATAACGTATGGCTGATAGGAGTTCTTTTTCTTTTAATCTTGGCATCGTGATAATTTGGGAGTAGGTAAAGGTATCAGGTATGATAAGGCGTACATTTCTTTTTGTAATATTGAGCGCGTTCATTAACTTTCTTATTGCATCTGCTTCGTCTCCGAGAGTTTTTTCATTCGCATATTCATAAAAAAGTGGCGTGTCGCTGAGCATTCCCATCGAAATCATTTCGATTTTATTATTTGCCTGTGTCCCTTGCCCAATGCGTAGGAAGTACTCCCCAATATCAATGCACGTTTGTATATCCGACATACATCTAGTATGTGAGAAAACTGAGATAAAGTCAACAGAACCTATGTCATTCCGAACTTGCTCGCACTGAGCTTATCGAATGTGTTTCGGAATCTCCTAATTGAAGAATAAACTTCTCTTTATTACAAATTTCTCAATTTTATTGTCGATTGATAACGAAGAGTTGCCTGTTCTTCCGGTCTGCCTGGATCTGTAGGATTGTAGTCGACCTGAAAAGACATGTTTATTACGGGAGGTGAAAACTGGGTGGAGCGACTGCAGGTTAGCGTAAATCCGGAAATTGTAACTTTATCATTGGTTAAATCCCCACCGCCAATAGGGAGAGTCGGTGCCGGTGGAAGATTAGTGACAGCACTGGAAATTCTACTACCTCCTGAAATAAAGAAACGAAACTCGTTATTGAATCTATCTTTGAATCCATAGACTGTGTCACTCTCGGGAATTTTACAAACTACTACGCCAGAGGCGTCTTTCGTAATTGTATTTGCATGAGTTTTTATCGTATTTTCTATCACTCTCACTGCAAAATCTCCTTGACGCTTTACTTCGGTGAGTCGGTACACTTTTACCTGTTGCCGCAAAAAAGCAAAAAAGAGCGAAAAAACTACAGGTAAAGTAAGTCCTACGATCGCGACTACGACTATAATTTCGAATAATGTAAACGCGGCGCTTTTATTTTTGTCTTTATGCATATTACTCTAAAATTCTAAACTCTGTTCTTGTCTGAATGCTTCTCGGTACACCTCCTACCTCATCCCAGGTCACCGTAATTGTAGCCGTAACTCTATCAGTGATAGGCGACCCGCTTACGCTAAAATTCGCTCTGCGATCATAAAGTCCGTCGATATCATCACAGGTCGACGACCAGTTTAACAAATAGAAACAACGCGTTGGACTGGATTGCGCCAGCGCCGCAAAACTATTCCAATCGATTTCTTTTTCACTCCGTAACCATTCTTCAAGCTGCCTACCATAATGGGTTGCAATGAGTTTGTGCTCCTCAAATTTCAAATTTCTCACCATCCCTGTCACAATTGCTGCAGCCGTGACAAAAAACATGCTCAAGATTGTTACAAAAATGAGCACTTCGAGAAGGGAAAAACCCAGCACGTTTTGAGTATCCCTGTAGTTAATCCGTCTTGGGTACTTCATGTCGCTCATCCTAAGTGCATGTATTTGAACAACTTACTAACGCGTCTTCTGATACGACACCATTAGGGCTTACCCTAACACATCTGCATTCATTAAACCGATTGCTTAGTTTGAAAGCTCCTTGAGTCGCCCCTCTGGCTAAGGGGGAAAAACTTACAGAAATGGGGTATGTACTACTCAGAAAGGAAACTCCTATATTAGTCCTATATCGTTGAATAACCGGGACCCCTGAAGAACATAATGGCTGAAGCAGATATGACGAACTATTTTGAACAACTACCGAATACCTGTCAATACGAGAAGTTGCAGAAGGAATGCAAAGTGACGAGTCACCAGCAATTGTTTTACTTTTTGCGAGCGACAAAACGTCGATAAGCTTTTGTGCATCGCTAACGAGCAGCTGTCTTTGCAAAAACCTTCCGTATGAAGCTAGGATAGCGCTTGACGTAAGGAGTATTACACTTATAAGTAAGGATATTTCTAAAATGGTAAACCCGC
>JACPMD010000138.1 GCA_016186235.1 Candidatus Roizmanbacteria bacterium
ATCCTGAGATTACTTTTGATGAGATTCGGGAGTCAGAACAGATGCGATTTCGTCTCGAACAGATAGCTGAGAGCTTAAGTAAGAGTGAACACAGAGTTCTTAGCAAACTCATTCATGGCGAAAAGATTAACGATAAGATAGAAAAACATAGTTATCATTACCTGAAGAAGATGAGATTTATTAGCCCAGACGACGAGATTACTGTTCCACTTTTGGAAAGATTCCTACGAGAAAATTTACCAAAAATATCTTTAGAACTAGACGAACATAAATTATTATTGAACGGAGTGAATGTTGAGACCCATTTTTCTAAAAAAGAAAAGAAAGCGCTTAAATTACTACTTGAACAGAAAAATCATATCGTTGCGCGTGACCAGATCGGAAAGGCACTCTGGCCTGTAGACACCGACGAAAAGTACTCCGACTGGGCAGTCGATCGGATGATCGCCCGCATACGTGTCAAGCTTAAAAAACTCGGTATGCCAAAAGAGATGGTTAAAACGGTCCGCAATCGCGGCTACATGCTTGTAAATTGAGATATCAATGGTAAACGCAGAAAGATTCGACTCATTGTACCGATTAGGATTCAAACCCTTATCTGCTCATCAGCAATCCCCATCCAAACCCTGGTTTCTTGAGGGAATTTTTCCGAAAGCACCCGAAGAAATACTAGGACTAGCAGAGACCTATATGAGTATTGTCGTTAATACGGCCAATCATAGGGGAATCAGTGTTGACTTCGCGCGTTCGGGGCTTTTGAGAAAGATTAAACCCAATCCACAGATAGACCAAGTCAGGCAACGTTTTGGCACTATATTCAGCCTTCAAGGAATCAGACAACAACCAAGCGCTCACCGCTTAATTAAGTCTTTAGCAACACTAGGGCCAAACGATTTTGACGTAAAAATTGGTAGCAATAGACCAGACAGACTATTCACAGAAGAAGATGAGTCATTAGCAAATAGCATTCTTTTTGATTCGGCTCTATCACTGTTTGGCGGTCTCGCAATAAGAGAACCAACGATAGAAGAAACAGGAATACTTTCGAGGGGAACTATAGAAGAGCAGATTAAAAATAAAAGAAGATATGTCGGAAAATATATTGATGAAACAGTCGATAAAGATTGGAAACATATGATTTTTGATTTGCCTAATGAGATACTAATTGATGTGTCTTTTGGAGAAAGAGCAGGTAATAAAGTCGGCGAAATCATATTTTCTCAACATGGGAGAGATGCTTTTGTAATTCACCTAGGGTCGCATGCATATGACGAAAGAAAAACGCAAACAGATACCCGTTCAGGAGCCAGAGTTTCAAGCAAAGCACAACTGGCTACTCCCTTACTAGTTAATTCAGCACCACCTTTGCGAATAGATGAGGGAGAGATACATCGTTTACTTGAGATTGTTAATAGCCCGGGACATATTGAATCATCCTCGATACCACCAGATTCTCAATTTGCAAGCGTAATACATCAAGCGTTGAGAGAACTAAGAATTAACGGAGGTTTCTATATAGGTGAAAAATCTGACTCTGCCAAGACTCTTATTAAGCGTATGTTTGACCGGTACACATGGGGACATTTAAGAAAAATCTTCAATAAGGCAACTGAGCTATTAAAAGCAGGTGAATTAATTGTTAGTCCAGAGATGGAAAGTAACTATGTAAAAGATATTCTTGTGATGCTTGAGGCGAGCCCTTACCGAGCTTTAGTTGGTGCAATTATGACAGATAATTTACGCATATTTCCCTTTTTTAGAGAAGTTCCGGTTTACTATTTCTATGATTTATTAACGAGTGACGCTTTTACGTTTGAGATGGTTCAAGATCCCAATATTGCTTCGCAAAGAACCTATATGCCAAAATACAGAAGAAATTGGAGTGCAGTATTAAGATCAGAACGTTTGTGGGAAAGATCAGATGTTGACGGAATAAAGCTTTTCTGGCTTGCAGTGATAAACCAGTCTCGAGATTTGACTAACCCACAACTCACCCTACCCCAGTTAGGCAAACTGATCGATAAACAAGGAGCTCTCGCATTAGAGTCGAATTTAAGGTACGATGAGTACCGTCGTTCGGAGGCTAATCACATTGATCGCATCAGAGACGCGGCCAAAGCGATGTATGATTTTCTACATTTAGCAGAGGCAAATCCTGAGTTAAAAAGTCAGATAGACAAAGTCTTGAGAATACTCGAAGGCTTTACTAAAAAACGCGAGCGATCGACAGTTGCACTCGATTCCCTCCTAGAAGATCTAAATGTTGATGATGTGTTTTTACCCGAAATTAGGTCATTCTTTTACAGATCAGGAATTATGACGCCATTAGGTTCTCCTGATAGCAATCTTTGTACGTTTACACCACCATCTATTCTTGATAGCATCTGGCAAAAAACTTCGAAACTAAATTTGTGGCCAAAGGTTGAGAAAGTGGTCAAAGGAAGAATATACAGTAACCGAGTTCTGAAGCAAAAAGCTGGAGAGGCCCCTAAGACCGCAGTAAGGTATGTTGTCAATAAAGGGATAAGACCAACTTATGCGAGACCAGAGGCGGCTCTATATTACCCTCCAAGCAATACACAGCTCTCAGACTACTTAAATGAAGTATTAAACGGAAAAGTTGATAAGCTAATGGTATGAACTTCATAATACAAAAAAGAGTAAAACAGTATTTGAATAAAACCTTCTCATTTCTGGTTACAATAGGTCGATCGGTCAAACCTTTCTCTTTAGAAGAATATTTTTTTCTTGCGGTAGAGCAAGGTTTAATTTCTTTAAAGGAAGGAAATTACGGTGTTGGAGCTTTATACATTTTTAGAAAGAATGGGAAAGAGATAATTTTTACAGGACGGAGCAGGATTATCTCTGAGCAAAACACAGGCCTCCATGCGGAAGAGGACGTTATTGATGTTGTCGAGTCTATTGCGCGCGGTGAAAAAAAGTACAGGGGTAGAATTGTTAAAATACGTAAAGCACCAGCCGTAGAATCCAAACGAATATTAATTTCGACATTAGAGCCCTGTATTGGTTGTGTAAGAAGAATTTTAACCCATAAAGTTGATGAAATCATCATCGGCCTCAAGGAATTGTTAAGCGGAGCGATGCTTGACGGAAGAGAAAAAATGCTGCCTCCTCTTTGGCAAGATATGCGTAACAAGCAAAAACTTATTGTAAAATTAGTACAACATGACAATCCAAACGAAAAGAATTACCTTAATCCACTATTCAAAAAATTACTATTACAGACGTTCCAAATCAATAGAAAGAGTTTAGATCGTGAAATGGAAAAAGGAAAATTTATAAATTTAGACAGTCTTTATAAATACGCGTATTTCCTTAAGAAGAACTCACGAAGTTTATCTTATAACAGGTCACTATGATAGGCGAAATATATAGAGGATATCAGATGGACTTTTCACTACCGTCTGATGACGTACCGTCGAGACGGCCTGATTTTGATCAAATGATTGAGCGTTATAATAAAATGGCCCGTAAAATAGGTAATCTGTACCCTAATCGAATCAGACAGAGACATTTGCACAGAAGAGTAAGAACAATTATGAGAGACACACTTCGTTGTGATAAATATACAGGGATGCCATTGATTGAGTGGGTATCAGATACGCAATTAAACGATGATGATTATGGATATTTTATAAAAGGTTATAGTCGAGGAGTAAAAGAGGCAGATAGGTTACTTTGGAAAAGACCGGACGTATTTGCTTGGGAAAATTTAGCAAAAAGAGACAGGAAAAGAAATGAGGCGCATCGTCATAAAGCCGGCATAATAAGAAAGCCAGTTTCTATGGATAGAAGATTGACTAACTCGCGAGATGGAAATACGCTTATGGTACATGTTGATGTAAACTACACGAGTCTGCCCGGCGCTGGAACTTCACAAATTATAGCCGAATCTGGTTTTAGCGACGGCTTTGGTGATCGGGTTTTTTTTTGGGCGAATCAAATAAGTCCATTCGTCGATCAGATAAGTAGAAACAAACTTTCCCCAACAGGGAGACGTTAAGACGATTGGTAGAGTGTACAGGCATGAGTCCTACATGAGTTGAATAATGAATTCCAACTGCATATAATGAAACAATGTCAAAAATTAAAAAAACCACGCTGCATATTCAAGGCATGCACTGCCCGTCGTGTGATATTTTAATTCAGGATAAAACTTCCGAACTTTCCAATGTAGTAAAAGTAAAAGCAAACTATAAAAATCAAAAGGCTGAAGTTGAATATGTCGGGAGTTTTGGCGACAGGGAAATAGGGGAGGTAAATAGAAGAATTCAGCCTTTCGGCTATAGAGTCTTGCGAGATGAAGAAAGAGGAGTGGCAGACATCCATGAACCGCTATCAAAGCGGCTTTTTGACGCGGGTGCAATTGCGGTTATTTTATTTATCCTTTTTTTCTTCGCACAGGAATTAAACCTTGTTCCAAATTTTAATACCAATGCTGGACTTACCCTTACCACTGCTTTAATTCTCGGGCTCGTTGCGTCGACCTCAACCTGCATGGCAACCTCGGGAGCGTTATTTCTTGCCACAATCGGTAAGGGTTCTTCTGACAATAAACTAATTCCGACCATTTCATTTAACGCAGGAAGAGTACTGTCTTATGCTTTCTTTGGATTTCTGGCAGGGTTTGTCGGCAAGGCAATTGCTTTTAATTTCCAGCTTTCTTCTCTCCTTACACTCGTCGTCTCAATCTTAATGGTGCTGGTTGGTCTTGATATGGCAAAAGTATTTTCGATTCAAACCATTTTTGCGCCATCTTTTACCAAGGGAATCTTTCTCTCGCTCGAAAAAAGATTCATAAAAAATCCCAAGAAAACAGGCTTTTTTCTCGGGGCAATAACGTACTTTTTACCCTGCGGTTTTACCCAGACAGTCCAGTTGTATGCACTGGGTTTGGCTGATCCCATAAAGAGTTCGCTTATCATGGCGATTTTTGCCTTGGGTACGGTTCCGGCTCTTATGGCGATCGGATTTGCGACGTCGTTGACAAAATCAAGTTTTTATCCAACGGTCCAGAAAGTCATGGGAACGCTCGTTTTTCTTATCGGAATGTATTACTTCAATAATTTCTTAGGGTTATATGGAGTGAATGTAAATATCGCTTCACCAATTAAGGCAAAACAAGATTTTGTTCAGAACAACGTGCTTGTAAAAGATAATGTCCAGGTTGCATCAATGAATGTGAATTTTTCGGGGTATTATCCAAGTAGATTTACCGTGAAAAAAAATGTGCCGGTCCGTTGGGAAATTAATGGAGAAAATGTATTTGGATGTCAGGGATATTTGGTAGCGCCTAAGTTGGGAATTCAAAAAACGCTTGCTCTAGGCAAAAATGTCATTGAGTTTACTCCAAAAGAGGAGGGGACAATTGGATTTTCCTGTGGGATGGGAATGTATACAGGAAGTTTTACCGTCGTCGGAAGCTAAACAATTTTAATGTCATCCAACTGATTGTGTAACCAACTATCGCTCCGCCTACTGCGTCAAAAAAATAATGACAGCCGAGGTAAATTCGGGAAAGGGAAACTAACACAGCAGCCAAAAAGTATACCCATCTTCTTTTTTTATCAAATGACGAGAGAACCGTTGCTGCAGCGAAAGCAGAAGAAGCATGACCCGAAGGGAAAGAGTAATCTTTAGGGCAATCAAGCGGCTTGACTATTTTATATACGTAAGGTCTTGGCCTTTGGAAAATATTTTTAAGGACAAAATGGTTGGTAAGAGAAGTAAGAAAAAAGCTAATGATAAAGGCGCTCATGAAAAACACGTTTCTTTTTGAAATCAATGACTGTTTTCTTTTCTGAAGAAGAATTGCTATTACAAGGATCCCAATCCATAAAACAATCGAGTTTCCCCGGAGGGAAAGAAATGAGAAGAGAGCGTCAAACGTCCTATTATGAGGAATTATTTGATTCAGAAAATAGGTTATTTGAACGTCGAGCGGAAACAAGGAGGACATACTATGATTTTAAACTAATTCTGAGAGTCTTTTATCGAATCGTTTTTTAGTAAAAGTGAGGTTCATTGTTCCCTTGATTTCCACCGCGAAAGATGCCGTAACTGCACCCATCTGACCGCAGGTTCTGGCAGGGTATTCCTGCAAAAAACCATAAAGGAATCCAGCGCGATACGCGTCGCCAGCCCCAGTTGGATCTACTGTCCTTGTTTTGTAAATTCCGACCTTGTGCATGTTGCTTCCTTCGTAAATTTCTGAGCCTTGATCCCCGTGCGTTTTGACGATTATTTTTTTACCATTTAGAAATGAAGTAAGTTTTTTACCTATTTTTTTTTGGATGAATGCAATTTCGTAATCATTGCCAAAAATGATCTTTGCGCTTGAGACCCCTTTTAATAATGTTTCTTTAGGAAGTGTTGGGATATAGAATGCAGGATCGAACGCAAAATCGATCTTCTCTCGGGTACATTCTTCAACAAGATTGATAATTGCCTGTGGATCATTTGGCGATATCACTGCAAAGAGAGATTCTAATTTTTTTTCCAATGATGCAATTCGTAGTTTCGTATTATTTTTCATTGCTCCTTTAGAGTACATCCATATCTGGTTATCTTTTTTATCGGTAATGACGAACCCCGTTCCGGTAGGCACATTTTTTTTAATATCGATAAAATCAGTGTAAACCTTCAGTTTCTTAAGGAATCTCAAATAATCAGAAAAGTCATATCCACCTGAAGCAAGAATATATGGATGTAGATGCAGCTTAGAAAGATAAAACGCTTGGTTGCCTGCAGTGCCGCCCCATGTTTTTTGATGGTTTTCAACGACGAACGAGAAATTTACTTGATGAATTTTATCGGGGAGGATGTAGTTGGAGAAATGATCATCGACATCAAAAATATAATCAAAAGATTTCCAACAGAGGGAAGCTCAAAATAGAATGGGCGCTTTCTCAAATGCCAGTTTTAAGGAGAATTCGAGACGAGTTTAAAAAGGAAAAGCCTTTTAGGAAACTTACTTTTGGCATCGCTATCCATGTGACTTCTGAAACGGCTGTCTTGGCAAAAACTTTACAAGCGGGAGGAGCCCGAGTCTTTCTCTCCGGTTGCAATCCACTTTCTACTCAAGACGATGTGGCTGCGGCGCTTGCCGAAGAAGAGGGGATTGACGTGTACGCATGGAGAGGTCAAAACACGAAAGAATATTATTGGTGTTTAAATAAAGTTCTTGATTCACGACCTCACGTTACTTTTGACGATGGAGCCGATCTCTTGACGGTGCTTCATGCAAAACGAAAAGAACTTTTGAAAAATGTAATCGGGGGTCAAGAGGAGACAACGACAGGTGTAATACGATTAAGGGCGATGGCGAGAGACGGAGCTTTGCGATATCCCGTAATC